>JAIFMR010000054.1 GCA_020048255.1 Rhodoferax sp.
GAGGCGCTTTTTTCTTCCAAGAGCTGGTTTTTGCTGCCGTCCGAGAAAGGTCCCAAGACCTTTACTGGCGTTGGAGCCATCGCCATCAAAGAAGCCAAGGTTCATTCAGGCACAGTCGTGGCCTGCGCCAACGGCGTCGATGAGCGCAACGCTGCCGACGCCCTGCGTGGGGCGCGTATTTTTATTGCCAGGTCAAGCTTTCCTGCACCGCAGAAGGACGAGTATTACTGGACCGATTTGATCGGGCTGGAAGTGGTGAACCGGGAAGGGGTGTCGTTGGGGCAAGTGCGCGACCTGTTGTCCACCGGCCCGCAGACTGTTTTGGTCATTGACTTTGAGCAAGAGGGTAAGACCCTGGAGCGCATGATTCCCTTTGTCGCGGTATACGTGGATGACGTGGATCTCGTTGCACGGCGAATTCTGGTCGATTGGCAGTCTGACTATTGAGTGACCCATCATGCAATTTGATGTGGTCACCCTGTTTCCCGAATTATTCGCACCGTTTTTGACATCTGGCATCACGCGCCGGGCTTTTGAGTCGGGGCAAGTCGGTGTCAATTTACACAACCCACGAGATTTTGCACAGGGCAATTACCGCCGTGTCGACGATCGACCTTTTGGCGGTGGCCCCGGCATGGTCATGATGGCTGAACCGCTGGTCCAGTGTTTGTCTGCGATTCGTCTGCAACGCGGCGACGCTGTGCCAGTGGTTCTGTTTTCGCCGGTGGGGGCTCCGTTGAGTCATGCCACAGTGTCGCGTTGGGCACAGAGCCCGGGCGCTGTGCTCATGTGTGGGCGTTATGAGGGCATTGACCAGCGTTTTATCGACGCCCATGTGACCGAGCAAATCAGTCTGGGCGATTTTGTGTTGTCTGGCGGTGAAATTGCTGCCATGGCGCTACTTGACGCTGTGGCTCGTTTGCAACCGGGTGTGCTCCATGATGCAGACAGCCATGCGCAAGAAAACTGGGAGGGCCGCGTGGTCCCCGAGGTTTTGCTGTCTGGGCACCATGTGCGCATTGAGCGCTGGCGCCGAGACCAGCGTTTGACCCTGACTGCGCGCTTGCGTCCTGAACTGATTACTCAAGCCAGGGGCGAGGGGCGTTTAAGCCCTGTGGATGAGGCGCTATTGGCCGCGCTATAATAGTTGGCTAACCGATCCTCTGTGGGGCCGCCCGAAACAAGTTATGGGCATGTGTCAATTCTGGCATGGGCGCTTGCAAGATCATTTGAGGTCTCCTATGAATCTGATCCAAACCCTTGAGCAAGAAGAAATTGCTCGTCTGAACAAGACAATCCCTGACTTTGGCCCAGGCGACACCGTGGTGGTGAGTCTGAATGTGGTTGAAGGTACCCGCAAGCGGCTCCAAGCCTACGAAGGCGTGGTGATTGCCAAGCGTAATCGTGGTTTGAACAGCGGTTTCACTGTTCGCAAGATTTCCAGCGGTGAAGGTGTTGAGCGTACGTTCCAAACCTACAGCCCCTTGATTGCCAGCATTGAAGTCAAACGCCGCGGCGATGTGCGTCGCGCCAAGTTGTACTACCTGCGCGATCGCAGCGGCAAGTCGGCTCGTATCAAAGAAAAGCTGCCGGCACGCAAGGCAGTGGTTGCTGCATAAGCCTGCATTGCTTCAAAAAAACCGCCTGCTGGTCACAGTGGCGGTTTTTTTTCGCCTTGTTTTTGATTGCCATGAAGCCGACGCCCGAGATGTCCCGTTCACCAGCCCTTGATCCGCGCCAGGTGCCGGTGATTCAGGTGGACAGTCATTTGCCGGCCGTGGCGTCGATGGCGCTGGGCGACCATGCGTTGCGCGCCCGATTTGCGGCGCCACCTCCCTGGCAGCCTGAACTGATGGCAGAAAAGAAGTTCATGGACCGCCCACCCATGCATGCCGCAGTGCTGATCCCGATTGTGATGCGACCCATCCCCACGGTGTTGCTGACCCAGCGCACGGCGCACCTGTCAACCCATGCCGGGCAAATTGCCTTTCCGGGCGGCAAAGTCGATGAGACTGACGCGGATGCAGCCGCAGCAGCCCAGCGGGAAGCCTTCGAAGAAGTCGGCCTGGACCCGCGGCATGTCGAGGTTTTGGGGCAACTGCCGCTGTACACCACTGGCTCGTCATTTTTGGTGACGCCCGTGGTGGCCTTGGTGCAACCCGGTTTTGATCTGAAACTCAATGCGCACGAAGTCACGGATGCATTTGAGGTGCCTCTGGCGTTTTTGATGAATCCCGCCAACCATCGCCATCACCAGGTGCACTGGCAAGGGGTTCAGCGCCATTGGCTGTCGATGCCGTACCATGATGGCTCACAAGAGCGCTTCATTTGGGGCGCAACCGCAGGTATGCTGCGCAATTTTTACCGTTTTCTCATGGCATGAGCGAGGCTGCCGCTATGATCTTCGCATGAGCTTTATCTCGGTGTTATTCGCCTTGCTGCTTGAGCAGGCCAAGCCATTGACGCGCGGCAACCCGATCCATGCTGCCATGCGTGCCTGGGTGCGCTGGTGCACGCGCAGTCTGGACGCCGGCAAGCCTTCGCACGGCTGGCTGGCTTGGGGCATGGCCGTGGGTGGGCCTGCGGTGAGCGCACTGGTCATTTATTGGTTGCTGACGGCATTTGTGGCGTGGCCCCTAGGGGTGGTCTGGAGCGCCCTGGTGTTGTACACCTCCTTGGGGTTCAGGCAGTTCAGTTTTCACTTCACTCAAATTCGCGATGCATTGGCGGACAACGATGACGCTTTGGCATTGCGCTTGTTGTCTGATTGGCAGCAGGTTCAAGCCAAAGACTTGCCACGCAGTGAGATTGTGGGCCGGGTCATTGAGTCATCGGTGCTGGCCGCGCATCGTCATGTGTTTGGCGTGCTGGCCTGGTTCTCGGTGCTGGCAGCGTTTGGATTGGGCCCGGCAGGCGCCGTGTTGTACCGCTTGGCAGAATTTGTGGCGCGTTACTGGCGTCATCAAAGCGAATCCCACCATCAACCCGTCAGCCCGGCGCTTCAGAACAATGCGGCACTGGCCTGGATGTTGCTTGACTGGCTGCCTGCCAGAGTCACCGCCATTGGTTTTGCTGTGGTGGGTAATTTTGAGGAAGCCATTGATGGCTGGCGGCGCTACGCCGAGAAGCCTCATGCCAGTAACGACGGTTTGGTGCTGGCCGCCACGGCGGGGGCCGTGAATATTCAATTGCGTGGTGTTGACGAGCGGCCCCAGGCGGATGCCACCGCCCCATCGATGCCGTCAGGTGATGACCTGTCAACCGGCAGGCCCCAACCTGAACTGTCGCATTTGGCCATTGTGGTTGGCCTGGTCTGGCGAACCGTGATCATGTGGGTCGTCTTGCTGGCCTTGTTGACGCTGGCGCGTCTTTTGGGTTAAACAAAAAAAAAGGTTTCTAGCCCCAATAGCGTATGCGTAGTACGCTACCTAATTCATAGTATTTCTTTCATGACCTCTCATTTTTTCAGCCCGGTTGTCCAGCGGCTGGTGCCCTATATTCCGGGTGAGCAACCCAAGATCAGCAACCTGGTCAAGCTCAATACCAACGAAAACCCTTACCCCCCGTCACCCAGGGTCATCGCAGCCATCACCCACGCAGCGCAGCAAGGATTGCAGCTGTATCCCGACCCGGAGTCGACTGCCTTGCGTCAGGCGATCGCGGCGCACCACGGGCTGGCCGAAAAGCATGTGTTTTTGGGCAACGGTTCTGATGAGGTGCTGGCGCACGCGTTCTTTGCCTTTTTTCAGCAGGGTCGCCCCCTGCTGATGCCCGACATCAGCTACAGCTTTTACAAGGTGTACTGCGGTCTTTATGGCATTACGGCCCAAACCGTTCCGCTTGCCGATGACATGCACCTAAATGTTGCCGACTACGCCCAAGCGGACAGTCTGTCGGTAGCCGGGGTGGTCATGGCCAATCCGAACGCACCCACGGGCATCGGCTTGCCCTTGGCCGATATTGAAAGGCTGCTGCAAATGCACCCCCACCGCGTGGTGCTGGTGGATGAGGCCTATGTGGATTTTGGCGGGCAAAGTGCTGTGGGTTTGATTGGCATTTACCCCAATCTGCTCGTGGTTCACACACTGTCCAAATCCCGCTCGCTGGCAGGCCTGCGGATTGGCTACGCCTGTGCTCAGGCGCCCCTGATTGAGGCCCTGGAGCGTGTGAAGAACAGCTTTAACTCCTACCCCTTGGACCGACTGGCGATTGCCGGTGGTGTGGCGGCGTTTGAGGATCAGGCTTATTTTGAACAGACCTGCCAGGCCGTCATGGACAGTCGCGAAGGCTTGGTGCTGGCGCTGGAAGACCTGGGTTTCGTGGTCTTGCCATCCCAAGCAAACTTTGTCTTTGCCCGTCATCCACAGCAGGATGCGGCTGGGTTAGCGGCGGGTTTGCGCGCGCGTGGCGTGTTGGTGCGCCACTTCAAACTGCCCCGCATCGACTCGTATTTGCGCATCAGTGTCGGCACGCTAGAGCAGTGCGACCAATTCATTCAGGCCCTTGCCGAGCTGCTGGCTTCCCAGCCTTGACTCCATCCCTGCGCCCTGTAGTGATCACCCAGCCGTGATCAGTAGCGCCTGATTTGTTTCAGTTCGGCGTATAAATCGCTGTAAATTTTATAGCGGTTAGTGCTGATGGCGTCTGTGCTCTTGCCTGATTTGACTGATGCGATCACGCCGCAACCCGGTTCGTGCAAATGACTGCAGTTGTAAAACTTGCAATGCGCCACATGGGGCTTTAGGTCAGGCATGTAGGCCGCCAGTTGCGCCGGGTCGATGTGGTTCAGGCCAAATTCCTGAAAGCCCGGAGAGTCCAGCAACGCGGTGGTCTTTTCAGCATCGACCCAATACAAGGTGGTGCTGGTGGTGGTGTGCTTGCCGGAGTTGAGGGCTTGCGACAACTCACCCGTTTGTACCAACGCACCGGGGATCAGGCTGTTGATCAGGGTGCTTTTGCCAGCGCCGGACGGGCCCAGCACCAAGGTGGTTTTGCCGGTCAGACGGTCGAGCAAGGCCAGGCGGTCGGCCTCGGTGTTCTTGGCCATCGCCAATGGAATCACGTCGTAACCCATCTGCCGGTAGGGCGCCAGCCAGGCCCAGGCACGGGCAAAGGGCTCGGTCAAGTCACTTTTGTTGAGCGCAATCAATGGTGTGATGTGCTGCTCCTCGGCCGCAATCAGCGCGCGTGAGAGCTGG
>JAIFMR010000164.1 GCA_020048255.1 Rhodoferax sp.
TTGCAGACCACCAGCGCCTTTGCCAAGGTGCGCAGTGCGGTGCAAGCAGCTCAGGCGGCACAGCCTGTGGCGGGCAGTTTGGCTGACCCAGAAGCTGTCTACCTGGGCATGGTGGGTTTATCGCGAACGCTGTTCGACTTGCTTGATGGGGTCACCGATGACTCTGGGCTGGCGCTAGACCCCGAGCTTGCCACCTATTATTTAATGAGTGCGGTGATGCAACGTGCGACCTCCATCATTCAATCCACGGTTGAGATTCGCGGTTTGGCCAGAACCGCCTTGAAGGCCGGAAACATCACGCCAGCCAATGCCGCTCGACTACAAGGTTACCTGGCGTTGATGGCTAACGACACCGAGCATGCCAAGCAGTTTCTCACCAAGGTACAGCAAGGTGACGCGGTACACGGTCCCAGGGTGGCGTTGGGTGCCGTTGACACCACCCAGGAATTTCTCAAACAGGCTCAACTGCTGATTCCCGCAGGTGCCACTGCCGTGTCAGGTGATGCTGTGGCCTTTGTGGCCGCAGCCAATGGCTTGCTGGAAAAGCAGTTTGCGCAAGTTCAGAAAAATCTGCAGCTACTCGATGTGATGCTGGCGCAGCGCCAAAACCAGTTGCAGACCAGCTTGATTATGGCGACTGCCGTTACGGCGGTTTTTTTATTGATTGCCGTGTATTTGTTCATCGGTTTTTACGCTGCCATGGATGGGGGTTTCCGGGCCTTGCGGCATCACCTGATTGCCATGTCCATGGGTGATTTGCGTACACCCATCAAAGCGAAGGGGCGTGACGAAGTCGCCAGCTTACTCAAGGAGTTGTCCAATATGCAGGTGTCGCTGGCCGCGACGGTGCAGCATGTGCAACTGGCCAGCGATTCTGTGGTGCAGTCCAGCTTTGACATTGCACAGGGAACGCAAGACCTGGCCACGCGGACTGAGTCAGCTGCGTCAGCACTGGAGCAGTCTTCCGCAGCTTTGGAGCAAACCAAGGCCACCGTGGCCATGACGACCGAGTCCGTGACCAAGGCCTCAAAAATCGCCTCTGACAACGCCAACACCGCCAGCAAGGGGGGTGCTGTCATGCAGGATGTGGCTGACACCATGCAACGCATTCAAACCTCGTCGCAAAAAATCAGCGACATCATTGGAGTCATTGACGGGATTGCGTTCCAGACCAATATTCTGGCGCTGAATGCGGCCGTCGAGGCTGCCCGTGCGGGTGAACAGGGCCGCGGGTTCGCCGTGGTCGCGACCGAAGTACGCGCACTGGCCGGGCGCAGTGCAGCGGCGGCTAAAGAAATCAAAACCCTGATCACCACCAGCACCGACGAGGTCACCAAAGGTGCCGGTATTGTGGTGGAAGCCAGCGAGCACATGCACCATATTGTGGCCAACGCGGAACTGGTGAGAAACCTGCTGGACGAAGTGACTCATGGTGCGCGTGAGCAAACCTTGGGCATTGGCCAGATCGGCGACGCTGTGCAGGCGCTCGAGCGCGACACGCAGGCCAATGCGGCACTGGTGGCGCAAACCGTGTCGGTGGCCAACAGCCAGCGCACATCGGCTCTGCGCATGGCAGCGCAAGTGGACGAATTTCGCCTGCCCAATGCGGCCCCAGCGGTCTTGCTGGAAGGCATTGATGTGGACGGCATCATCGATGCGCATCGGCAGTGGAAAGTCAAATTACGCGAAGCGATTGAACAGGGCGACAAAGTCGATGTGGCCACCTTGTCGCGTGACGATTGCTGCGGCTTGGGCAAGTGGATTTACGCTGATGGGCAACGCCTGCGTGAGCGCAGCAGTTTTGTGGCTTTGGTAGCCAACCATGCCCATTTCCACCAAGTGGCTGGGCGACTGGGGCAGTTGATCAATGAGCAGCGTTATGAGCAGGCCGAAGATGCCCTGGCCCCCAATACCGAGTTTTCCGATGCCACCAGCGAGGTGATTTCTGTTCTTTCAACAGCCAAGCGCCTGGGCTTTCTCTGAGTGGGGTCGGTAGAATTGACCGGGTTCGAATGATGCGACTGTTCTGGAGATGATGATGCACCGCAAACGCTTCGTATTGGGCCTGGGTTCGGTTTTGTTGGTCGCCCCACTGTGGGCGCAAGCCCCTGCGGTCAAGGTGTTGGCTTTTGCACAAGACACCCTTAAAAATGACTTTCGCAAGGCGCAGCTTGAAGAAGTACGTTCTGAAGTTCTGAAGCAACCGGGCTGGAAATTTATCTATTCGGATGCCCAGGGGCAGACCTCTTTGCTGATCCGTCAAATTGAGCAATTCACCGCGCAGAAGGTCGATGTGCTGGTGCTGGGCACCAACGATGAACAGGCGGTGGTACCAGCGGTGCGTCAGGCCCATCAGGCCGGCATTGCCGTGATTGTGCTGGACCGTGGCATCAAAGGCCAAGATTACAGCAGCTTCATCAATTCAGACAACATCCAGATTGGTGCCATGGGAGCCGAGTTTTTGGCGCGAGAGCTCAAGGGCAAAGGCCAGGTCCTGTTGTTTGAGGGACTGCAGGCGGCCGATGTGACCCAGCTGCGCAGCAAAGGCTTCCTCGATGTCATGGCGAAGCACCCCGGTATCAAGGTCATCAAGCGTACCGGCAACTACCTGCGCAAGGATGCCTTGCTGGAGATGGACAAGTTGCTGGCGCAAGGTGTGCGTGTGGATGCCATTTTTGCGGAAAGTGACAGTATGCTCAGTGGCGTGCGTGTGGCCTTGCAAAATCACAAGGTGGACCCCAAGGGCATCCTCATGGTGGGTTGCGACTACACCAGTGAGGCGCGTGACGCCATCCGCCAGGGCACGCAAACCGGCTCGGTTTTGTTTCCCCTTGGTGGGAAGATGAGTGTGGACGTCGCCAGGAAGTTGATTGCCAAGGAGACGGTCGCCAAGCATGTCGTCATTCCCGTGAAATTGATCACACGCGATAACGTTGAACAAAACCAACCGATCTTCTAAGTGACCCGCTGTTCATGTTGGTCCTAGAAAAGCTACACCTCACGTTCTCCAACAAGCTCTCTACCAAGCTGGCGGTCTGGGTTACGCTAGCGGTGCTTTGCTCCACCTTGGTGCTGGGTGTTTCCTTTGATCTGTTCTTACAAGCCACGTTCCTGGACACCACCGCCACGCGCATGGCACATGCCTACCAACGCTTGTCTTTCAACCTGGAGCGCATGGAGCAGCAGCTGCAAAAGACAGCGTCTTTGGCTGCATCAGACGAGCTCTTGCTGGCCTCGGTTGAGTTGATCAACCGCTACCAGGACAAAGCAGCCTACAACACCTTCTTGCTGGATGAAGAAAAAAAGAGTTTGTCGCTGGCCCTGCTGGAGCGTGTCAAGCTCTCGCAGAGCAGCCACTTCGCCATTTATGACCAGAACCGCGAACTCATCGCATTTGCCTACCAGCAGGGCAGCGAACTGCGCCACGGTTACCAAAGTTTTGCTGATCCGCAAGCCCGTATCTGGACGCGCCGCGAGGGTGAGTCGGACTACCAGGTCCAGGCCTTGCCAGCCGATGGCAGCATTCCTTTGTTGCACGCGGACGTGGTCCCCGGCGAGGCGCTTGAAAAACAGGGCTTGACGCTCTATCGCCGCCTGGGTGAGCGTCTCATGCTGCAGCGTCACCAGAACGTCGTGGATGTCCGCAGCGGTCGTCGTCTGTTGTCGCTGGATCTGGCTCATGTGGTGGATGCCGACCTGTTTGTGACTTTGTCCAAAGACCTCGATCTGGAATTGCGTATGGTGTTTGACCATGCTTTGGCCGCCCAAGCACAGTGGCTGGGCAAACGCTCTGAAAAAGAACCAGTCCAAGTGTCCGACACCGGTGGCAGCTATGTCGGCCTGATGAAGACACAAGTGGGTGCCAGCTCGGCCTATTTTTCCATCACGTTGGACAAAGCCAAAGAAAATGCGGCAGTCAATGCCTACCGTTTGCGCTTTGCCGTGTTGGGCTTGTTCATTGCACTGTTGATGTTGGGCTTCATGCGTGCGGTGCTGATGCGCAGCTTGGCGCGGCCACTGGGCGCCTTGATGGGGCAAATTCAGCGCATCAAGCAGGGTGACTACACCCCACAGCCTCACGTCAGCAGCGGGGATGAGCTGGAAACCATCTCGCGCAGCGTCAATGTTCTGGCGCAGGCGGTGCAAGAGCGCGAGGCCGCGCTGGAGCAGGCGCGCAAGGCGGAAGAGTATTTGTCGCGCCATGATGTGCTCACGGGGCTGCCCAACACACGGTTTTTGCATGATCGCATGACCCATGCGATCGACCTGGCCAAGCGCACACAGACGCAGTTGGCCTTGCTGTTTGTCGATCTGGATCAGTTCAAAATGGTCAACGACACTTTGGGGCACCCGGTGGGCGACCTGCTGCTGTCCCGCATTGCCGAGCGTTTTTCTCACCATACCCGTAGCACCGACACGCTGGCGCGCATCGGCGGTGACGAGTTCAATGTTCTGATTGAAAACCTGCATTCGCAAGCCGAGCTGGAGGTGGTGGTCGCCAAATACCTGACCCTGTTCCAGCAACCTTTTGAGTGTGGCGAGCACGCCTTGAGCATCACCGGCAGCATCGGCGTGGCGATGTTTCCCAGGGATGGCCAGGACACGGTGACCCTGCTCAAGCATGCCGACCTGGCCGTCTATGCAGCCAAGGAAAGCGGTCGCAACACCAGCCGTTTTTTTTCAACCGAGCTGTCGGACTTGGCGGGAGCCCGTGCTGACATGATTCATGATCTGAAGGCGGCGATTCTGGAGGGGGATCAGTTTGAGCTGTATTACCAACCCAAGGTTCAGGCCGACACCGGCCGAGTGGTCTCGGCAGAAGCCTTGATCCGCTGGCATCGGCCGGGCGTCGGGTTGGAGTCGCCCGTCAATTTCATCCCAGTGGCCGAAGAGACGCGCCAGATCATTCCGATTGGGGATTGGATCATTGCCCAAGCGTGTCGGGATCTGGTCCGAATGCAGCGCGAAGGTCTGCAACTCGCGCACTTAAGCATCAACGTGTCCAATGTGCAGATGCACGGCCACAATTTGCAGGAGGTGATCCAGCAGGCTCTGGATCAATATGGACTGTCTGCTCATCAGCTGGAACTGGAAATGACCGAAAGTTATCTGGCTAAGGACACGGACGTGGCCATCGAGTCCTTGCATGTCTTCAGGCATATGGGCCTGGCCTTGTCGATTGATGACTTTGGCACCGGTTACTCGTCGCTCAGCTACCTAAAGAAATTGCCCTTTACGCGCCTGAAAATCGACAAATCTTTTGTGGATGGGCTGCCCGACGACGCCGACAGCGCCATGGTGGTGCGAGCCATTGTGGGCTTGGCGAAAAACTTTGGTCTGGCGATCACCGCAGAAGGTGTGGAGCGCCAGGAGCAACTGCAATTTTTGCGCAGCCTGGATTGCGACGAGATTCAGGGCTATTACTACGCACAACCCTTTGCCATGGCTGAATTCATTGCGTTTTGCCACGCCAATCAGGGCGTAACAGTACCCGTGATAGATGCCTAAAGGCCGCTAGTCTTTATGGATGCTGTGTCAATAGCTCCTCATTAAGAAGCACACCAGGCGCAGTTCAGGGGGCTGTTTTAGGTACTTCACGCGGCCGGCCCTTGTCGTCCAGCGCCACATACGTCAGAGATGCCTCGGTGACTTTGGTGTATTTGCCCTGGGCGCGAAAATTTTCTGCGTAAACCTCGACCTTGACCGTGATGGACGTGCGGCCAATGCGGATCAAGCGGGAATAAAACGACAAGATGTCACCGACCCGCACCGGTTGTTTGAAGATAAATTCGTTCACAGCAACCGTGGCCATGCGGCCCCCGGCATAACGCGCCGGAATCACCGCGCCGGCCAGATCCACCTGGGCCATGACCCAGCCACCAAAAATGTCACCGTTTTGATTGCAATCGCGCGGCATGGGGATGACTTTGAGCACCAGTTCCTCGTCCAATGGCAAGGACACCCAGGGCGGCGCTGCGGCGTCCTGGGTCGGGGAATCGAGTGGGGTGTTGGCAGACATGGGCACAATCGGGGATGAGTTCATTCTGAGAGATTGTCACCCATGCGCCGTCCTGGCGAATCTGCCCCCCCTGTTACCTCTGGTTCATCCGCAGCCCCTGCTGCTATGGCCACAACGCGCTCTGACTGGAGCACCCTCAAACGCCTGTTTCCCTATCTGTGGGAATACAAGTGGCGGGTGATGTTTGCGTTGGCCTTCATGGTGGGCGCCAAGTCGGCCAATGTGGGTGTGCCACTGCTGCTCAAGGAGCTGGTTGACACCATGAACCCCAAGGGGGCCTCTGGCATGCAGGCGTTGCTGGTGGTGCCGCTGGGCTTGTTGGTGGCCTATGGCCTGTTGCGGTTGTCCACATCGGTGTTTACCGAGTTGCGGGAACTGATCTTTTCCAAAGCCACCGAGGGGGCTTCACGCAGCATCAGCCTGCAGGTGTTTCGCCATTTACATGCCCTGAGCCTGCGCTTTCATCTGGAGCGCCAAACCGGCGGTATGACGCGTGACATTGAGCGCGGTACCCGCGCCGTGCACTCGCTGATCAGTTACTCGCTCTACAGCGTCTTTCCCACGCTGATCGAGGTGGCGATGGTGCTGACCCTGCTGGCGGTCAAATTTGACATCTGGTTCGCCTGGATCACCATCCTGGCGCTGGTGGTGTACATCAGCTTCACCATTATGGTGACCGAGTGGCGCAACCAGTTTCGCAAGCAAATGAATGAGCTGGACTCGACAGCCCATAGCCGGGCCATTGACTCCTTGCTGAACTACGAGACCGTGAAATACTTTAACAACGAGGAGTTTGAAGCCCGTCGTTACGACGACAACCTGGTGCGTTACCGCAAGGCGGCCATCAAGAGCCAAAGCACCTTGAGCATTCTCAACACCGGGCAGCAGCTCATCATTGCCACCGGCCTGGTCGCCATGCTGTGGCGCGCCACGCAAGGGGTGGTGGACGGCCGCATGACGCTGGGCGACTTGGTGATGGTCAACGCATTCATGATCCAGCTGTACATTCCGCTGGGTTTTCTGGGAGTGCTGTACCGGGAGATCAAACAAAGCCTGACCGACCTGGACAAAATGTTCACCCTGATGGAGCGCGAACGTGAGGTGGCCGATGTGCCAGGTGCCCAAGCCTTGCAGGTGCAAGACGCCAACGTGCGCTTCAATCATGTGTATTTTGCCTACGACCCGGCGCGGCCGATTCTGCATGACATCAGTTTTGAGATCCCGGCCGGCAAGACGGTGGCCGTGGTGGGGCCCTCGGGCTCGGGCAAGTCCACGCTGGCGCGGCTTCTGTTCCGGTTTTACGACGTGCAGCAAGGCCAGATTCTGATCGCCGGGCAAGACATCAAGCAGGTGACCCAGGCCAGCGTGCGTCAGGCCATCGGCATCGTGCCGCAAGACACGGTGCTGTTCAACGACACGGTGGAGTACAACATTGCCTACGGCAAACCAGGGGCCACGCGCGAGCAGGTGATTGACGCGGCACAGTCGGCGCATATCCACAGCTTCATCAGCGCCACGCCCAAAGGCTACGACACCATGGTGGGTGAGCGCGGGCTGAAACTGTCCGGGGGCGAAAAACAGCGCGTGGCGATTGCCCGGACCTTGCTCAAAAATCCGCCGATATTGATTTTTGATGAAGCCACCTCCGCTTTGGACAGTGCCAACGAGCGTGCCATTCAGGCCGAGTTGCAGAGTGTGGCCCAAAATAAAACCACGCTGGTGATTGCTCACCGCTTGTCGACCGTGGTGGATGCCCACGAGATTCTGGTGATGGACGCCGGGCACATTCTGGAGCGCGGTACCCATGCGAACTTGCTGGCCATGAATGGACGCTACGCCTCCATGTGGGCATTGCAGCAATCATCTGAGTGATTGTGCGGTAACCGAACCTCAGCTGATGGCTGCTTGATAGGGTGGCTCTTTCGGTAAAACCACCTTGAAAGTGGTACCGATACCCACATCGCTGTGCACCTCAATGCGCCCACCATGTTTTTGCACAATGCCAAAGGACAGTGACAGCCCCAATCCGGTACCCTTACCGACCGGTTTGGTGGTGAAAAAGGGTTCAAAAACGTGCTGAAGGTGCTCAGGTGCAATGCCCGGACCAGTGTCTGAAATTTCAACCCAGACGCCCTCTGAGGTGGCGCCGCAGCGTACTGTGATTTTTCCGTGAACGCCCTCGGCCATGGCCTGCGCCGCATTCACCAGCAAGTTCAAAAAGACCTGGTTGAGTTGGGACGGCAGGCATTTGATGGGGGGTATGTCGCCATACTCTTTGACCACCGTGGCGCGGTATTTGATTTCGTTGTGAGCGATGTTGAGTGTGGAGTCCAGCCCTTTGCGCAAGTCAGCCCACTCCCATTGCTCCTGGTTGTCAGCGTGTGAAAACTCTTTCAGGTTCATCACAATTTGTTTGACCCGAACCACACCGTCGCGGGTTTCTCGCAACAGCACCGGAATGTCCTGTTTCATGTAGCCCCATTCAACCTGCTCAAGAAGCTGCTGAATATGCGTGAGCCAGGTGGCAATATCCTGGCGGCCGCAGGTCAGCTCACTCAAAAACCTTTCACCTTGTTGGTACATCGTCAGCAGATCCAGGATGTCTTTGAAATAGCGATCCAGGGTGCCCAGGTTGGACTGCACAAAGCCGATCGGGTTGTTGATTTCATGTGCCACCCCGGCAGCCAGCTGACCAATCGAGGCCATCTTTTCAGATTGCAGTAATTGCCACTGTGACTGCACCAACTTCTCGTTGAGCTGCTTGAGGTCGGTGTTGCTGACCTCCAGCTGCTTGATGGCACGGCGCAAGTCTTCTTCGCTGGTACGCAAGGCATGTTGTGCACGTTTGAGATCCGTGATGTCGGTGATGAAGCCGTACCATAAAACGCCGTTATCCGGCTCCTGCTGCGGCATGGCGTTGACCTGCACCCAGGTCTCGGTTTGCCCTGCAAAAACCAGCCGCAATTCACCCAGCCAGGGGGTCAGCTTTTCGGCTGAGGCGGTCAGGGATCTGAGTTGACCCGGCAAATCCTCTGGATGGACAGCGGTTTTCAAAGCCGACGCGTCGTGCCGCACCAAGTCGGGGTGGATATGAAAAATATCGTTGAGCGCCTCGCTGGCATAAGGCACAACCATGCGGCCATCAGGATGCAATCGCAACTGAAAAACCACCACCCCGGGCACCCGGTTGGTGATGGTTTGCAATCGATTCAGGGCTTCTGCCAGCGCGTCTTCGCGACGTGCCAGCGTGTCCAGCATGGCGTTGAACTGTCGCGCCAGCTGCGCGGCCTCATCCTCGCCTGGTACCTGTGCACGCACCTCGGTATGGCCAGCCTGGACAGAATCTGCCACCTGCTGAATGGCATGCAACCGGCGTGTCAGGTAGCCGCCCGTCAGCCAGGCCAGCAAGGTGCTGAGCAAGATGGCCAGCAGGGCATAAAAAATCCCGCTGCGTTCGATGCTGGTCATCATGGCGCGAGCTGACGTGTGTCCCATGCCCACGCGCGCCCAGCCGATGTGCTGCCCGGAGATCATGATGGGCCCAGCCACATCCATCACCGGTTGTCCCTGGCTCAAGACAGTCAACATCGCCTGCTGCGGCAGGTCGTTCAGATACTGTCCAAGACGGTTGCGCTCACTGTGCGCCAAAATCTTGCCGCGGATGTCCAGTACGATCACGTAACGCAGGTCGGGGTAGGTGGCAAAGCCATCGACAATTTCCTGGATGCCACTCAAGTCGCGCGATGCCACCCCAACCGCCGACGCGGTAGCCACGCTGCGGGTCAGCGCCAGGGTTTGCTCAGACTGCTGCTGCAGTACCACGGCCTGTTGGCGCCGGGTAATGTCCCAGACAAACAGCGCCATCATCAAGGCCACCACCAGCGCCATGCCGGCCACCAGTTGCCGGCGCAAGGTGCCTGCCAGCAGATATTGGAGTGGCAAGCCGCTCATGGGGCTGTGGGGTGTCAGGCGCTTTTGTTAAGCAAGGTGCCTGCCATTTTGTCGTGGGTTTTGAAGACCGCCAGATTGGCTAAGAAAGCATTTTTGGCTTGCAACTGCATCACCACGTCGGTCTCCAGTGATGCGCCTGGTGGGGTGCTGGTTGAAACACGGGCAGCCACTCCGCCTTGCGCTTGCTCGCTTTGCACCACTTCCTGTCGGGAGAATCCGGGTGTGTTGACGTTGGCCACATTGTGTGCGGCCGTGTTGAGCTGCGTTTGGGCTGCATTCATGCCCGACAGTGCAATGGAAGCGATGGAAGCCATGGTCAGTACTCGATCAAAGAAAAGGTAGACGATTGAATTGGATCACAAGCTCACTGACTCGCAAGGGCTGCATCGAGCTTGAGTGCATGAATTTTTTTGATGGCTGCCAGCGCCTGAGGCCGGCTGCTGAACGGCCCTACGCGTACCCGGGTGACCGCCCGGTTGTTGGCGCTGGTCTCTTGCGTGAAAGCGGGCAGACCCGCCGCCAGCAATTTGGCGTGGGCGTTGTTGGCGTTGTGGACATCGGCAAACAACCCCACGTTGACGTAATAGGCTTTGACCGTAGCAGCAGGCTGGGACGCCGGATTTTTGTCTGGTGGCTTCACTGTCAGCGCGGGGGTTGGTGATGGCGTGGCAACGGGTTCTGATGCCTTGGCTGCAGAATTTGGCTTGGAGGCAATCGGCACTGAAACGGAAGCGGGCACGGTTGGCGCAGCCGGTGCAGCTGACACAGCGGGTGTCACGGGTACTGGCGCAGAGGCGTCAGAAACGGGTGCGATGACCGATGAAGACGGCAAGCTGGCAGATGTGGCGGGCGGTGAGGCCGCTGGGGCCGGCGCAGATGCGGGCACTGCGGCTGGTGCCCCCGCGCTGGGTGTCGGCGTGCCCGTTGTCCACAGATAAACCAGCGCTGCGCCAACGGCCACCAAGGCATTGACAACCCCTAATCGCACAAACCGCTGTCGCGAGCTGGCGCGCTGACTCAGCCAGCCACAAGCATCGTTCAGGGTGGCACTGACGGACAGTGCGGTGGCCATGTCCCTGCGGCACTTGGCGTAAAACAGCGCATTGCCAAAGAGTCCGGGGAGCACAAACAGCAGCGCCAGGTAAGCCAGAATCAAATTGATCTCCAGCGGCTCGGCCCACTGGAACATCAGGCGTCCCAGGCCCAAGAGCATCACCGGCGTGATCAAGCCCAGCCCCGCATACGCCAGGGCGACAGCCCACATACCTCTGAACAGCAACCAGTTCAGCGTGTAAAGGCTGGCGGCAGAGTTCCACGACAGGCCGGCTCGGCCGACCTTCTCAAACCGCGTCAACAGGGGCAGGTAATAGTCTGCACCGATGGGCCCCACCGCGGCCCGATACAGGGCCGTCAGCGCCATCTCCGGAAATTGATCCAAAGACAGGGGGCTGGGTTCGGGTGCTGCAGCAGATTCGGCCATGACTGATTTTGGCACGAGCAGCGACCGGTGCGGGCCCCGGTTACGCTCCACCCCGCTGCAAAATTTGATTCAAAATGGGGCATGTCACACACCCTTTACGTGCTCCTGCGAACAGGCCTCAGCCTGTGCCTGGTGGTGGTGCTGATGTTGCACGCCAGCGGCCATGTCCCCGTGCGTTTGTTGACACAGCTGGAGTTGTGGTCGTATGACGTCAGGTTGCGGCTGACCTTGCCCGGTGGGCAGGATCCCCGGGTGGTGATTGTTGACATTGACGAAGCCAGCCTGCTGACGCAGGGCCAATGGCCCTGGCCACGCCAGCGGTTGGCCGAACTGGTGGACACCTTGTTTGCGCATTACCAGGTTCGGTTGTTGGGTCTGGATGTGCTGTTTGGCGAGGCGCAGGCCAACCCCACCCTGAAGGCGGTTGACCAATTGGCGAAGGATGTATTGCGGGACGACGCGGCGTTTGTGCAGCAGTGGGCTCGCCTGCGACCGCAACTGGATGACGATGGCCAACTGGCCCGGAGTTTTCAGGGGCGTGATGTGGTCAGTGGTTATTACTTTGTTATGCAGGGCCAGCAAAGCCGCACGCTGCGCACGGGGCAGTTACCGCCTGCCGCTGCGCCTGTGAGCATGCTGGGCCAAGCCCCCAACCCGTTTGCCACAGCCAGCGGCTACAGCGCCAATCTGCCCTTGCTGCAGGACAGCGCCCGCAGTGGGGGTTTCTTCAATAGCACCCTGGTGGATGACGATGGGCTGTTTCGGCGCTTGCCTTTGATGTTGGCGCACGGCGATCAGCTGTTCGAGCACTTCAGCCTGGCCGTGGTGCGCCGCTTGCTGGGTGACCCGCCCATTGAATTCGTCAGTGCCGGTGGTTATGACGGCCAGGCGGCGATGGGGCAGCGCATTGAAGCGCTGCGCATTGGCGCCTTTGAGGTTCCGCTGGATGCGCAGGGTGCCGCTCTGGTGCCGTACCGCGGTGCGCAGGGCAGTTTTCCCTATGTCTCGGCCAGCCAGGTACTGGACAAACAAGCTGACCCCAACACGCTCAAGGGGGCCATCGTGCTGTTGGGCGCCACAGCGGCGGGGTTGATGGATTTGCGCGCCACGCCCGTGCAGAACGTCTATCCGGGTGTGGAAATCAACGCCACACTGATTGCCGGCATGCTGGACCAGCGCATCAAGTACCGGCCGGCTTATACCACCGGGCTTGAGTTGGTGCTGCTGGCGGTGATTGGGCTGCTGAGCACGGGCCTGAGCTGGCTGCCCCCGGTGCGTGCCTTGCTGGCCACGCTGGCGCTGGCCGGTAGTGTGATCGGACTCAACCTGTATGTATGGCAAGTGCACAACCAGGTAATACCGCTGGCGCCTACTCTGGTGCTGTTGCTGTTGCTGTATTTGCTGCACAGCAGCTATGGCTACTTTGTGCAAAGCCGCCGTGAACAACGCCTGGCGCAAATCTTTGGCCAATACGTGCCGCGTGAGCTGGTGGCACAAATGAGCCGGCGCCCGGGCAGCTTTGCACTGGGGGGCGAAAGCCGTGACATGACCGTGCTGTTCAGTGATCTGCAGGACTTCACCAGCCTGTCCGAAGCCTTGGAGCCGCACCAGCTCACCCAGTTGATGCAGTTTGTACTGACGCCCCTGACCCGCATCATTCACGAGCAGCGCGGAACCGTTGACAAGTACATTGGTGACGCTATCATGGCTTTTTGGGGTGCGCCGCTGGCCGACCCGGACCACGCCCGTCATGCGGTGCTGGCAGCCTTGGCCATGAAACAGCGGCTGGCGCAATTGCAACCGGATCTGTTGGCACACGATTGGCCCGCGCTGCGGATGCGCATCGGTATCAACAGCGGGCTGATGAATGTGGGCAACATGGGTTCCGAATTTCGCGTGGCCTACACGGTGCTGGGCGATGCGGTCAACCTGGCCTCGCGGCTCGAAGGCACGGCCAAGCAATACGGCGTGAGCATTGTCATCAGTGAGTCCACCCGCGCGGCTGTGCCGGACATCGCATGCCGGGAGTTGGATCGGGTGCGGGTCAAGGGGCGCACCCAGCCCGTGACGCTGTTTGAACCCATGGCCCCTCTGGTCAGTCTGGATGCGACACAGCAGCAGGAGCTGGCCGACCATGAGCAGGCGTTGGCGCTGTACCGTGCGCGGAATTTTGTGGCGGCACAAGCCCGGTTGGCGCAGCTGGCCGATCGTTACCCCGATCAGCCTTTATACACTCTGTACCTGAAGCGCCTGACCTTGTTGCTGGCGCATCCGCCCGATGCGTCGTGGGACGGTGTTTTTAACTTGACAGACAAATAGACCAGGAGCGTTGGGTATGAAATTTCTGAATCGTGGTCTGATGACTTTGCTGGGCCTTGGCCTGAGCCTGCTGGCCGGTCTGGCACTGGCGGAGTCCACCGTGGCTGGTTACGTCACTCAACTGCGCGGCGAGGTGCGGGTGGCCAAAGACACCCAGTTGCAAAGCCTGCTGCTGGGTCACGCCCTGCACCTGGGCAGTCGCGTCAGCACGGGCGCTGACGCACGGCTAGAGGCTCGCATGAAAGACGGCAGCGTGCTGACTTTGGGAGAACGCACCGACTTCGTCATTGACCAGGTTGCAGGCGCCACGCCAGAGGCCAAGGGCAGCAGTTTTTCTTTGCTCAAGGGTGTTTTTCGGGCGGTTACCGGTCAGCCGGCGGGCACCAACGCGCCTTTGTCCTGGCAAGTGCGCACGCCAGTGGCGATCATCGGAGTGCGTGGCACGACGCTGTGGGGCGGGCTCAATCTGCTGGACTCGGGGGCAGACACGCTGGACGTGGTGATGTTGGATGGCAAAGGTGTTTACGTTGAAAACACCAGCGGAATCACTGAGCTGACCAAGGCGGGCGAAGGCACAACAGTCAAAGGTGCGGGTGCTGCACCCGGAAAAATTGTGCCTTGGGGTGAGAAGAAACTGGCTGCTGCGCTAGACACTGTGCGCTGGTAGGGCAAGATTGTCGTTTAATGCTGCTTGTTTGCTATGTAATATATAGCTATTACTTCAGGTTGAATAAGGGCTAGATCCTGAATTTATGGATATTTTTATCGTTTTGGTGCTGTTGGTTTTTGCACTGCGCACGCTCAATGTGCGTGACCAGCGCGTGCGCATCACTTTGCTGGGGATGCATCTGGGCAAGTATCGGATTGAAAAGTTGATGGAGAACCTGACGCAAGGCTACTTGCGCGCTTTGGGTGAGGCGGACCCAGAACGCCAAAGCGCCATCTGGAGCATGTTGTCCACCGCCGAGCTGGAGCTGTGCGAGCAGTTCAAGGCCTTTGTGCAGGAGTTCTCCAAGGTGCCCGAAAGTTCTGCGCGAGTCAGCAAGCTGCTGATTGCCTTGCCGTACGCGGCGCAATGGCTGGAGAGTTACAGCTTTGATGCACGCAAGGTGCTCAGTGTGCATGCCCATGCCATTTCGCAGGCCACCGACAACTGCCAGGGGCAAACGCCCAAAAACAAAGCCTTCACCTTGATGGCTGAACTGTTCTTGATGCAGCACACCTGCCACTGGTTTTGTCGTTCCAAGCTGGTCGCGTCAGCGCGCTTGCTGACACGTCACCAGACCTCGTATGCACAAGTGCTGGATGCCGTGGCGCCGCAGACGCGCCAGGC
>JAIFMR010000088.1 GCA_020048255.1 Rhodoferax sp.
GTTGTACCGCACTGCTGGCCAGCCTGGTGATGGCCCTGCCGCTGGCCGCCCTGGCCAATCCCATCCTGGATGGCTACAAGGCCGAAATCAAGGGGACTTTCAGCGTTGCTGCCGGCGAAAAACTGTACAAAACCGAAGGCCCCAACCAGTTGTCGTGCGCCTCGTGCCACACCGATTCGCCCAAAAATGTGGGCAAACACGCCAAGACCAACAAGACCATTGACCCCTTAGCACCCAGTGCCAACCCCAAGCGTTTTACCGATGCAGCCCAGGTTGAAAAATGGTTCAAGCGCAACTGCAATGACGCGCTGGGCCGTGCCTGCACCACCCAGGAAAAGGGTGACTTCATGACCTATGTGTTGTCTGTCAAATAAAGGGGCTGTTATGAAATTCATCCGACCCTTGTTGATCGCGGTCATGGCCTGCACCACCCTGGCCGCCCAGGCCAAATACAACGGCGAAGACCGCGGCAAACCGGTGATGCCTGCTGAGGTCAACGCCAAGTACCAGGCTGAATGTGGCGGCTGCCATATGGTCTTCCCGGCGGGTCTGTTGCCGGCAGCATCCTGGAAGAAGGTCATGGCCGGGCTCGACAAGCACTTTGGCACCGACGCGTCCTTGCCACCACAGGACGTGCAGAACATCACCGACTACCTGAGCAAGTACGCCTCAAACCGCTGGACGGCCAACACGGCTCCTTTGCGCATTTCCGAGAGTGAATGGTTCAAGTCCAAACACAACAGCGGCGAGATCAACCCGGCGGTATGGAAGCGCGAGTCGGTCAAGAGCACAGCTAACTGCATGGCCTGCCACAGCGGCGCCGACAAAGGCGACTTCAACGAGCGCAACATCCGTATCCCCAAATAAGATGCAACGCACCCTGATCTGGGATTTACCTACCCGCCTGTTTCATTGGTCTCTGGCGGCCAGCTTCGCGATTGCCTGGCTCACCGGCGACGGTGACGCATGGCGATCTGTCCACGTCTTTCTGGGCTATTTGATGCTGGGCTTGGTGGGGTTTCGGGTGGTGTGGGGTTTTATGGGCTCGCACTTTTCGCGCTTTGCCAGCTTCTGGTTCAGCCCGAAAGAGGCGGTCCAGTACCTCAAGCAAGTCGCCACAGGCCGCGCCGCACGCCATACCGGGCACAACCCCACCGGCAGTTGGGCCATTTACATCTTGCTGGCCCTGGCGCTGGGGGTGGGCCTCACCGGTATTCTCACGCTGGGTGGCGACGAACAACAAGGCTTGGCTGCGGGCTGGTTCAGCTTTTCACAGATCAAGCTGATCAAGGAGCTGCATGAACTCATGGCCACGGCCATGCTGCTGGTGGTGCTGGGCCACATCACCGGGGTGGTGGTCGAGAGTGTGTTGCACAAGGAAAACCTGGCGCGTTCCATGGTCACAGGCATCAAGCTGGCCGAGCCGGGCACGCCGGTGGCTCACAGGCATCGGGTGGTTGCAGCTGTCATGCTGCTCGTCATGTTGGGGTTTGGGGGCTGGTGGTTCAAATACGCCATCGACCGCAACATCGACCACCCCAATGGCTCGGTGATGGAGGCGCCCCGCGAAGGCGACGCAGCCCATGTGAAATTTGTCGGCCCCAAACTCGCTGACAACAGCGTGTGGCGGGCAGAGTGCGGCAGCTGCCACTCGGCGTTTTACCCCGCGCTGCTGCCCAGTCGCTCCTGGCAAAAGATGATGGCCACGCAAGACCAACACTTTGGCTCCGACCTGGGCCTGGATGCTGCCACGGTGGCCACGATACTGACTTTTCTGGTTGACAACTCGGCGGACAAACATCTGACCGAAGCCGCTTTCAAGATCGAGCAGTCGCTCGCCAAAGACAGCGCGCCGCAGCGCATCACCGAGACCCCCTACTGGGTCAAAAAACACCGCGAGATCACGGCGGCCGATTGGGCCAACCCGCTGGTTAAAAGCAAAAACAATTGCGCTGCCTGCCACATGGATGCGGACGCGGGCACGTTTGAAGACGGCGCCATGCAAATTCCCAAGGCCCTAGCGGCGACCGCTGTGCCGCTTGCGATAATCAAGCCATGAACATATCCAGCTCCTCTTTCGCTCCCCTGCAAAACGATACCTTTTTGCGCGCTTGTCTGCGCCAGGCCACGGACTACACACCGATCTGGATGATGCGCCAAGCCGGGCGCTTTTTGCCCGAGTACCGCGCCACCCGTGCCAAGGCCGGTAGCTTCATGGGCTTGGCGACCAACACCGATTACGCCACCGAGGTCACACTGCAGCCTCTGGAGCGTTTCCCGATTGACGCAGCGATTTTGTTCAGCGACATCCTGACCGTGCCCGATGCCATGGGCCTGGGCTTGAGTTTTGCACTAGGCGAAGGCCCCAAGTTTGCCAACCCGGTGCGCGACGAAGGCGCAGTGAACCAATTGCAAGTGCCCGACATGGACAAACTGCGTTATGTGTTTGACGCCGTCACCTCGATCCGCAAAGCCCTGAACGGCCGCGTGCCGCTGATCGGCTTTTCTGGCAGCCCCTGGACCCTGGCCTGCTACATGGTCGAAGGCGCGGGCTCGGATGACTACCGTCTGGTCAAAACCATGATGTACAGCCGCCCGGACCTGATGCACAAGATGCTGCAAATCAATGCCGACGCCGTGGCGCTGTACCTCAACACCCAAATCGAAGCCGGCGCGCAGGCCGTGATGGTTTTTGACAGCTGGGGCGGTGTGCTGGCCGACGGAGCGTTCCAGGAGTTCAGTTTGACCTACACCCGTCGGGTGCTGGCGCAGTTGCACAAAGAATACAACGGCGCGCGCATTCCCAGCATTGTGTTCACCAAGGGCGGCGGCTTGTGGCTCGACGAAATGGAAGCGCTGGACTGCAATGTGCTGGGCATTGACTGGACCGTCAACCTCACCAAGGCCCGCATTCAGGTGGGCGCCAGCAAGGCCCTGCAAGGCAACCTGGACCCCAACGTGCTGTTTGCCCAGCCGGCGCAGATTGAAGCCGAAGTACAAAAGGTGCTGAGTGCCTTTGGAACACCGCACAGCGGCAGCGGTTTGGGGCCAACCCATATTTTTAACTTGGGACATGGCATCAGCCAGCACACTCCGCCTGAGCATGTGGCCACATTGGTGCAGGCAGTGCACAGCCAGTCACGGGCGATGCGTGGTGCCTGCTGAACAACTTGGGTGGTTTGACTAGCACTTTTTGCCCATTTTTCTGGCCAAAACAACAAAATTTTTTGTAACTTATGCACAAAAATGGTGTGTTGGTGTCAAGAGAGTCAAATCATGGCACCTACGCGCTAGCAACTGCATAGCAGTCGTAAGTTGTTGATTTAAAAGGGTTTTGAAATTTGCATCATTTTTAGGCAGCCTAAGGAAAGCCTTGATTTACAAGGCCCGCAGGCCACTATCGACGATCTATCAACAAAGTTATCCACAGAAAAATGGAATGACTTCCAAAACCTCACAAAATCAACAACTTAAGACAACTTCCACAAGTTCACTTGAACAAAACACCCCAAACGGGCCAACCCAGCACCCGCACGGTCGCGGTGCTGGTGCACACCCCGGCTTACAGCCAGGTGGCCGGTGCGCTGACTTATTTGAGTGACAAAACCCTGCTACCCGGGACGCTGGTGCGAGTCCCTTTGGGCCAGCGGGAGCTGCTGGGCGTGGTCTGGGATGACCCAGAACCCGGCCTGGATACCGGTCCCACGCTAGACCCGGCCAAGTTGCGCCAGATCACGGCCGCACTGGACGCCCTGCCCCTGCTGAGCCCAAGCTGGCGTGCACTCATGACCTTTGCTGCCAGCTACTACCAGCGCGCCGTGGGCGAGGTGGCGCTGGCGGCCCTGCCACCGCAACTCAAGGATCTCAGTGCGCTGCAATTGGCGCGCCGCCTGAAAAAGACGGCCGCCCAGCAAGCGTCCCGAGCCGCACCAGCCAGCAACTTAAATGATATAACTTTGGTAGCACTCACCCCAGAACAGGCAAGGGCTATAGATCAATTTGATGCTAACCCGGGACCCTTTTTGCTGTTTGGCGCCACCGGGAGCGGCAAGACCGAAGTTTTCATGCGTTGCACGGCCAAGGTGCTGGCGGACTCACCCGACACCCAGGTGCTGGTGATGGTGCCCGAGATCAACCTGACGCCCCAGCTCGAAGAGCGCTTCAAGTCGCGCTTTGGCGCCCAGTACGGCGAAGACGCGGTGGTGGCGATGCACAGCGGCATGACCCCGGCCCAGCGCCTGAAAAGCTGGGTTTGCATCCATGCCACGCTTACGCCTCATCGTCGTGGACGAGGAGCATGACCCCAGCTACAAAAGCCATGAGGGTGCGCGCTACTCGGCACGTGATTTGGCCGTCTACCGGGGTCGACTCGATGGCGCCAAGGTGCTGCTGGGTTCTGCCACACCCTCGCTGGAAAGCTGGTACCACAGCCGCCCC
This sequence comes from Rhodoferax sp., assembly GCA_020048255.1. Taxonomy (GTDB): domain Bacteria; phylum Pseudomonadota; class Gammaproteobacteria; order Burkholderiales; family Burkholderiaceae_C; genus Rhodoferax. Next base: position 4,438 of record JAIFMR010000088.1, read on the forward strand.
GCTGCTGAGGGTGGACGGTATCAGCGGCTGGAGATGCCCAGCCGCGTTGGCATCAATGCGGTTTTGCCCCTGGTGCGGCGCGTTGACATGAACCACCAGCCCAAGGGTTGTGTGGTCTCACCCCCGCTGCTGGAGGCCATTGGCCAGCGCATCGCCCGCGGTGAACAAAGCATGGTGTTTTTGAACCGGCGTGGTTATGCCCCGGTGCTGAGTTGCGGCGATTGCGACTGGAAAAGCACCTGTCCCCATTGCAGCGCCTACCGGGTGTTTCACAAAATTGACCGCACCCTGCGCTGCCACCATTGTGGCTGGACCGAGCGCGTGCCCCGCGCCTGCCCCGACTGCGGCAACATCGACATTGCGCCCATGGGCCGCGGTACCGAGCGCCTGGAAGAACAACTGGCACTGCTGCTCTCAGGCATCACCCGTGTCGACGGCACGGCGGTGCGTATTGCCCGCATTGATGCCGACACCACCAAGCTTAAAGGTGCGCTGGAATCGCAGTTGGCCCAGGTGCACGCTGGCGAGGTGGATGTGCTGGTAGGCACCCAAATGATTGCCAAGGGGCATGACTTTCGCCGCATCACCCTGGTGGCTGCCATCAACCCAGACGGCGCTTTGTTCAGCAGCGACTTTCGCGCACCCGAGCGCTTGTTTGGTTTGCTGATGCAGGCTGCTGGACGCGCCGGACGCGATGCGTCCAACACCA
>JAIFMR010000062.1 GCA_020048255.1 Rhodoferax sp.
TCCGGCACCGGCGCCATGTCCAGCCGCCAGTGGGGCGCCATCATGGAGGGCGACGAGAGCTACGCCGGCGCACGCAGTTTTTACCGGCTGGAGGCAGTCATCCAGAACATCACCGGCATGAAGTACTTTGTGCCCACGCACCAGGGTCGCGCAGCTGAAAAAGTGCTGTTCACCGCAGTGTGCAAAAAGGGCGATGTGGTGCCCAACAACTGCCACTTTGACACCACACGGGCCAACCTGGAGTACTTGGGGATTGAGGCGCTGGACTTGGTCATTGCCGAGGGCCTGCAACCCTCGACCATTCACCCGTTCAAGGGCAACATCGATCTGGATCGGGCCGAGGCCCTGCTGAAGGCGCGTGGCGACCAGATCCCGTTTGGCATGATCACCGTCACCAACAACACCGGCGGCGGCCAACCTGTATCCATGGCCAACATCCGCGCCTACGCCACACTGCTCAAAGAGTACGGCAAACCGTTCATCATGGACGTGTGCCGCTTCTCGGAAAACGCCATGTTCATCAAGATGCGCGAGCCGGGATATGAAAACACGCCGATCAAGCAGATCGTGCAAGAGATGTTTTCTTACGCTGACGGCGCCACCATGAGCGCCAAGAAAGACGGCATGGTCAACATCGGCGGTTTCATCGTCTTGCGCAGCGAAGAATGGATGGACGCCGTGCGCAACGTGCTGATCATGACCGAAGGCTTTCCTACCTACGGTGGCTTGGCTGGGCGCGACCTGGAGGCCCTGGCGGTCGGGTTGGAAGAAGGCATGCAAGAAGATTACCTGCGGTACCGCTTGCGCACCGCCGAATACCTGGGCGAGCGCCTGGAGGCGGCCGGTGTCGGCTTTGTCAAACCCACCGGCGGCCACGCGGTGTACATCGACGCCCGCACCGTGCTGCCGGACATGCCCATTGCCCATTACCCGGCCTGGGCGCTTTGCAATGCGCTGTACCTGGAAGGCGGTATTCGGGGCGTGGAAATTGGCTCGGTGATGTTTGGCAAGCGTCTGGCAGACGGCACCGAGACTTTTCACAGCATGGAACTGGTGCGCCTGGCCTTTCCGCGGCGTATGTACACCCAAAGTCACTTCGACTATGCGGCCGAGGTGATCGCTGAGGTGAAAGAAAAGGCAGCGAGCATCTGTGGCGTCAAGATCACCAAACAGCCCCAGTTTTTGCGGCATTTCACCTGCGAGTGCGCCTGGGTGGATGAGTGAAAGGTTGACCCTCCTCCGCATGAACGAAATTGGGAAAGGAAGAGGGTAAGGGATTGGCGAACCGGCAGCGATACGGCAAAATCAAGCATCCTCAAAGCACCTGTGTAACCAGAGTTTCTGCCGCATGACGACACCCACTGAGACCACGTTGGCGTTTATTCTCACGCCACACTGCCAACTCACTCACGCCAGCGACAACGTGTTGGATCTGCTGGGTTACCCGGCAAAGGCGCTGCTTCAGGGCCAATCCCCATTTGCGTCGCTGATCCACGCAGATGATCAGGACGTTGCACACTTGCTGTTTTCAGGCCCTCCCGTCAGTGACACGGGCCATGTCATCCTGCGCATGCGCCATGCCGATGGACACATTCGCTGTTTAAGCGGCAACTACGCGCGCAGTGTGGCCGTTGATGGTACGCAGGTGTTGGCGCTCAGTCTTACCAACGTCAAACACCTGGGACTACATCTACTTCAAAAATCGTCACCATGTCTTTGTGGGTGCCAGTCAAACGCTGGTGTCGGTTACCCACCCGACCGAGCACTGGACCGATCTGATCGGCCAGACTGACTACGACGTGTTTGAAGAGAGTTATGCCGACAAATACTACGCGCTGGAGAAAAAGGTATTTGCCGGCTTTCCCGTGGCACATGAGGTGCAGCCCACCTTGTCCAACGATGGCCGGGCAGGCTGGGTGGATAACCGCAAGTACCCCATCCGGGACAGCAACGGGCAGATCATTGGCCTGTTTGGCATTGCCAGGGACATCACCGAACTCAAGCGCACTGAGGCTGCGCTGATCGAGAGCGAACAATTTTTACGCACCATCCTCGACGAAATTCCCGACCCGGTCGTCATCAAGGATGCTGCTGGCAACTTTCTGTTGTGCAACAGCACGGTGGCCAGGCTCTACAACACCACACCGCAGGCCATGGTCGGCAAAAACGATGGTGACTTTGGTGTGCCGCCAGACATGGCTGAGGGTTTTCGTCAGAATGTGCTGGACATCATGGCGCGTGGTGAGACGCAGGTGGTATTTGAAAACAGCCGTGATGCCGCCAGTGGCGAGATTCGCCACTACCGCTCCATCAAGAAACCCTTGTGTGATGCGCAGGGAAACAAGCAGATTCTGGTGGTTGCACAGGACATCACCGACGTGATTCGTGCGCAGCAGAAGGTGACTGAGAGTGAACGCAGGTTGCAACAGGTGATGGAAATCACCCACGAGGGCATCTGGGACTGGCATGTTCCCAGCGGTGTGGTGGTGCACAACCCGCAGTGGTATGTCAGCCTGAACTACCGCCCCGACGAACTGCCGGGCAACGTTGAATCTTTTGCTTCCCTGATTCACCCCGAGGACCAGGCCATCGTGAGGCATCGTCTGGACGAACTGCTCAAGGGCCGCACCACCGACTATCACTCTGAGCACCGGTTGGTGCGTCGTGATGGCCAAACCATCTGGGTGCAAGACCGTGGCCGCGTGGTCGAACGCGATGCGCTTGGGTACCCCATACGCGTTGTTGGCAGCTTCACCGACATCACGCATCAACGCGATTACCAGCAGCATCTGCAATACCTGGCGCACTATGACACGCTGACGGGCCTACCCAACCGGGTCCTGCTGGCGGACCGAATGCATCAGGCCACGGTGCAGGCGCGCCGGCGCGAACAAAAGCTGATGGTGGCCTACCTGGATCTGGATGGCTTCAAGGCCGTCAACGACCAGCACGGTCACGCCTTGGGTGATCAGCTACTCAACGCATTGGCCACCCGTTTCAAAGCCACCTTGCGCGAAGGTGACACCATTGCGCGTTTGGGGGGTGACGAATTTGTTGCGGTGTTTGTGGACCTGCAAGAAGTTGCAGCCAGCCTGCCACTGATCGAACGTCTGCTGGCCGTGGCCAGTGGTCCAGTTGAAATCGACGGCGCTCTGCTGCAAGTGTCTGCCAGCATCGGCGTCAGCGTGTATCCACAGGCCGATGATGTCGATGCGGATCAATTGCTGCGTCAGGCCGATCAGGCCATGTATCACGCCAAAGTGGCCGGCAAGAACCGCTACCACTTGTTTGATGCTGAGCGCGACCACCATCTGCGGGTGCGCAATGATCAGCTCGAACGCATTGCGCAGGCGCTAGCGCAAGACGAATTTGTGCTGTACTACCAACCCAAGGTCAACCTGAGAAGCGGCGCGGTGATCGGTGCCGAGGCACTCATCCGCTGGCAACACCCAGACCAGGGTTTGTTGGCCCCCAATGCCTTCTTGCCGGTCATCGAGTCGCACGCTCTGGGCATTGCTTTGGGGGAGTGGGTGCTGGAGACTGCACTGCAGCAGATCGAAACCTGGCACCATCAAGGCATTGACTTGCCCGTCAGCATCAACATGACCGGGCAGGATTTGCAGCAACCCCAGTTTGCCGCCAGGCTGGCATCACGCTTGAAACTACACCCCGGGGTGAAACCTGGCCGGCTTGAGCTTGAAGTGCTCGAGACCAGCGCACTCGACGACATGGGCTTGGTGGCCGGCATCATCAACGCCTGCGCCGATATGGGGGTGCAGTTCGCACTGGACGACTTTGGCACCGGCTACTCATCGCTCACTTACCTCAAGAGGCTACCGGCGCAAACGCTCAAGATCGATCAGAGCTTTGTGCGTGACATGCTGGACGACCCGGCCGACCTGGCCATTGTGCAGGGGGTGCTGGGACTGGCGGCCGCGTTCAAGCGCCAGGCCATCGCCGAAGGGGCAGAAACGCAGGCGCATTGCCAGGCACTGCTGGACATTGGCTGTGAGCTTGCACAGGGCTATGGTATTGCGCGCCCGATGCCCGCGCACGCCATGGCTGACTGGATTGCACAGTCTGTGGGGCGTATTAGCGATGGCTGATTGGTGCGTTTACCGGCGCCTGCAGGGCCTTGCCCAGTTGCTGGTCGGTACCCATGATGTGGTTAACCAACCAGTGATTCAAATAGCCAATCAACTCATCCCGATGGATGATCTTGCCCTGGACCAACTCTTGTTGAATGGTGGTGACCTTCCGTGAGAAGGCCCGGTGCTCTTCAATATGCTGCTGACGCAGATCCTGAGGGTACTGGGATGCAATCATCAGTTCCTCCTCTTCGTCAAAGTGGTAGAGCGCATAGGAAATCAAATCCTTGACAACCTCCATGTAGACATCGCGACCGGCTGTTTCATCGAGGAGGTTGTTGGCTTCGTTGATCATGTTGACCAGGATCTTGTGCTGCTCATCCATCGCCGTGACACCGGTCATCAAGGCGTCATTCCAGGCGATGAGGGCAGTCTTCTTGTGACTCATGTTGTCAATTTTAAAGGTGGGGCATGGAAAACTGCTTCATCCATGCGGGAAACTGCTCAGCAGGCATGGGCCGAGCGATCGCGTAACCCTGAATGATCTGACAATTCAACGACTTTAACTTCGCAGCGTGCTCCCAGGTCTCTACGCCTTCGGCAACGGTGTGTTTGTGAAATGCATCTGCAAGCCCAATGACACCGCGCACAATGGCTAGCGCGCTGTCGTCACCCAGCATGTCTCGAACAAATGACTGATCAATCTTCAAGGTGTCCACGTTCAAGCGTTTGAGGTAGGTGAGCGATGAGTAGCCGGTGCCGAAGTCGTCCAACGAAAACCGGACGCCCAAGGCGTGACACTCGTCAATCAAAACACTGACCTTCTGGACATCATCAAGCGCTGCTGACTCGACGATCTCGATCTCTACCCGGTTGGCAGGAACGCTCGGAAACTCCGACAGCAATTGAGCCAGCTGCGTGGAAAATTCCGCATCACGCAGTTGCACCGCGTCAACGTTGACGCTGAGTGGGATGTCAATGCCAAGTTCGTTCCAATTCTGGAGTATTTGAAACGCCTCACGAAGCACCCATTTACCAAGCGTTTGCATCAAAACGTGACCTTCAAGCAAGGGCAGGAATTGGCCTGGCGGCGTCAATCCCCGCAAAGGATGCACCCATCGGATCAATGCCTCTGCGCCCACGACTTTAGCCTCACTTTGCAAAGACACTTTAGGCTGCACAAAGAGCCTGAACTCATGGCGCTCCAAACCCCGCTCAATCTTTGCCAGAGCAGACCAGTTGGCCTTGTGCCGATTGTCCACACGAATGTCAAATCGATGGGACCGGTTTTTGCCCGATTGCTTGGCTAAAAACATGGCTTGGTCGGCATGCCGAAGCAAGGTGTCGGGGTCAGCATCATCTTCGGGGAACAGTGTGAACCCAATGCTGGCCGACGTATGCGTTGTTTTGCCGTTGTCCAGCAAATAGGGCAGTGCCAACTCCTCCAACAAACGCCGTATTTTCTGATCGCAAGCGGTGCGAGAGGGAATGTTCCCCAGAAGCAGTACAAACTCATCTCCACCTGAGCGCGCCACGGTGTCATCACTTCGAACGCTCATCAACATTCTTTCTGAAGCCTGAATCAGAATCTGGTCACCTGCCTGTAAACCAAACTCGTCATTGATACTTTTGAAATCATCGAGATCGATGCACAGGACAGCAACCGTTTCATTGGTGCGTCGTGCGTGGGCCATCTTCTGGCGGATGCGGTCAGATAACAATACACGGTTGGGCAACTTGGTCAACACATCGTAATGAATGACGTGCTCAATTTCGCGTTGGTGATTTTT
>JAIFMR010000065.1 GCA_020048255.1 Rhodoferax sp.
CCCGCAAACGGTCGTCGGCATTGGTGGCTACCGGGTGGGTCACGTGCTCCAGCAACGGCAAGTCGTTGATGGAGTCGGAGTAAAAGGTGCTTTCCACATCGTTCCAGCTCAACTGCTGGCTGGCCAGCCAGTCTTGCACCCGGGCTACCTTGCCCTCGCGAAACGACGGTGTGCCCAGAATCTCGCCATTGAACCAGCCCGTGACCGGATCACGCGCGAGATTGATGGCAATCAGATCGGGCACCCCAAAGGCATCGGCAATGGGGCGGGTCACAAACTCGTTGGTGGCCGTGACAATCACCACCAGATCACCGGCAGCCTGGTGCCCGCGTACCAGATCCAACGCTTGCGGTTGAATGACTTTTTGCACTACAGCCCTCATGAAATGTGCATGAGCAGCTTCTGACTTGATAGCGCCTTGTTGGCGTAAAGCGGTCGTAGCAAAGCGAATATAGGTGTGAATATCCAGCGTGCCAGCCTTGTACTGCGCATAAAAAATGTCGTTTTGACGTGTGAATTCGGCGGCATCGTTCCACCCCAAGGTGGTGGTGAAAACACCCCATTCGTAGTCCGAATCGACAGGAATGAGGGTGTGGTCAAGGTCAAACAGGGTTAGTTTCATAGTGAGGTATGAGGGTCATGTGGCTTCACATGTTGTCCATCATGGTTTTGATCAGGGGGATGGTGATGGCACGCTGCGTTTGCAGGGCGTAGCCATCCATCAAATTCAACAAGGCCATCAGACTGCCCAGGTCACGGCTGAAACGTGTCAGCATGAAGTCCATCACCTCGTCGCTCAAGACCAAGCCGCGCGAATGCGCGCTGGCGCGCAGCACGGCACGCCGCTCGGGTTCATTGAGCGCATGCAAGGCAAACACATGGCCCCAACCCAGGCGGGTACGCAGGTCGTCTCGCAGTTTCAGGTCGGCCGGTGGCAAAACGCCCGCTGCCAGCACGGCAATCTGCTGGGTTTGCGCATTGACAAACCAATTGAAGGCCGTCTGCTGCTGATCTGCGTTGAATGCATGGGCATCATCCATCAACACGGCGGTCCAGGCCGGGTCAAAGTCGACAGGGGTCTGGGTGTTGGCATCAAGCCAGCCGACTTGCTCCCCTTGAGACTGCAGACGATTGCGCAGCGCCTGCAGCAAATGGCAGCGCTGGCTGGCTGGCCCAACCAAAGCGTCAAATGGCTCAGCGCGGCTTCATTGGGACCGGCGCAAAAATTAGCCAGGCTGGGGCCTAGCGGCAAGCCCATGTCCAGCACCAGTTGCTTCATCATGATTCGCGGTACAGCGTACTGCTCAGGTAGGCACTGCGCATGCGCCGAATTGCCACCAGCAAGACCGCGCTGAGTGGCAAGGCGATCAGTACGCCAACAAAGCCGAGCAACTGGCCAAAAGCCAATAATGCAAAGATGACCGCCAGGGGGTGCAGGCCAATGCGCTCACCGACCAGGCGGGGCGTCAGGAAAAAGCTCTCTATGACCTGCCCCAAGCCAAACACCACCGCCACCATCAACACGGCACTGACATGCCCGGCTGTGGCGGCAAACTCCAAAAAGCCGGCAAGCAAGGCCAAAATCAGTCCCAGACCAAAACCCACGTACGGAATCGCAATGGCCAAGCCGGTAAACACCCCAATCGGCAGCGCCAGATTCAGCCCGAACAGCGTCAGGCCGATGCTGTAATACACCGCAAGCACCAGCATCACCAGCAGTTGCCCGCGCAAATACTGCCCCAACACGCCATCGGCCTCCTGGGTAAAACTGTCCACCGATAGGCGCAGCCGGGGTGGCACCAGCGTCAAAAACATGGTGACAAAACGCTGCCAGTCCATCAGCAAGTAAAACAGTGCCACCGGAATCAGCACCGCGTTACCCAACACCGACAAGGCCACGCTGCCGCCCATCTTGGCCGAGGCCAGCAGCTTGCCCACGCCTTCTTCCAGGTTGGCGCTCAGGTGCTCCATCAAAAAAGCCCGGACGCTGGCGACATCCAGCGACACATTCAAGCCCAATGCCGCCAATTTGGGTGACAAAAAGTCGTTGAAGTGATTCAACAGCGGCGGCACCTGCTCACGCAGCAAGGGCAATTGCTTGACCAAAATGGGCACAATCAGCAGGCCAATGGAGAGCAGCAAAGCCAGGAAAAACAACTCCACCAGCACCACGGCCAGCACCCGGGGCAAGCGCCCCCGGCCCAGGTTGTCCAGCCGATTGACCACGGGCGTCAGCGCATATGCCAGGATGGCCGCCACCACGAAGGGTGTCAACACCGGCGCCAGCAGCCACAGCATCAGCACCACAGCCAGGATCAGGGCCAGCCAGGCGAAGCTTCTTTTTTGCGTGGAAGTGAATTGCATCAAGTGAACGAAGAATCGGCGAGGGGCCGTACCCTTAAAATCAGCCCAAATTCTATCGGGCTCGGGCCTCCCAGGCCAATTTGCCGCTGTGCAGCCTGACCACACAACGTTTTTGTTCTGATTGAACCACGCCATGACCACATCCAACACCCCTCCCACAGCCCTGTCCTACAAAGACGCCGGCGTTGACATTGACGCCGGCGACGCGCTGGTGGAGCGCATCAAGCCTCTCGCCAAGAAAACCATGCGCGAAGGCGTGCTGGCCGGCATTGGCGGCTTTGGCGCGCTGTTCGAGGTGCCCAAGCGCTACAAGGAACCGGTGCTGGTGAGCGGCACCGACGGTGTGGGCACCAAGCTCAAACTGGCTTTTGAGTGGCAAATGCACGATACCGTGGGGATTGACCTGGTGGCCATGAGCGTCAACGACGTGTTGGTGCAAGGGGCCGAGCCGTTGTTTTTTCTGGACTATTTTGCCTGCGGCAAGCTTGATGTGGACACTGCCGCTGCCGTGGTGGGTGGCATTGCCAAAGGGTGTGAGTTGTCGGGCTGCGCGCTGATTGGTGGCGAAACCGCTGAAATGCCTGGCATGTACCCAGCTGGTGAATACGACCTGGCCGGTTTCGCGGTGGGTGCGGTCGAGAAATCGAAAATTTTGACCGGTGCCGATGTCAAACCCGGTGACGTGGTGCTGGGTCTGGCCAGTAGCGGCGTGCATTCCAATGGTTTCAGCCTGGTGCGCAAGTGCATCGAGCGCGCAGGCTCATCGGCTCCAGCGACTCTGGACGGCAAACCCTTCAAGCAGGCGCTGATGGAGCCAACCCGCCTGTATGTCAAAAACGTGCTGGCCGCACTCGCCGCCCACCCCATCAAAGCGCTGGCCCACATCACCGGCGGCGGCCTGCTGGAAAACATTCCCCGCGTGTTGCCCGATGGCACCGCCGCTCACCTGACCAAAGGCAGCTGGCCGCAAACCGAGCTGTTTGCCTGGCTGCAAAAAACCGCCGGTATTGACGATTTCGAGATGAATCGCACGTTCAACAACGGCATCGGCATGGTGGTGGTGATCGATGCCGCCAACGCAGTTGCCTGTGCTACCACGCTACGTGCAGCGGGTGAAACCGTCTATGAGATCGGCGTGATTGCCGCGCGCGGTGACAGTGCCGCTGTACTGGTGCGCTGAACCGGGCTGCCACTCGGCCAGTTCTGCACGGTGGTCCAAGTTTGAGAACGTGTGGAAACCAATCAATTTGATAGCATGCTGCGCTTATCTATCAAGGACTTTCGCCGGTTTTTATCATGAGTGACATGAACCAGCGCACGGCCACCCTGAAGAAAATTCCCACCGGCGTCTGGGCACTGGGCTTTGTCAGCCTGCTGATGGATGTGTCAAGTGAGCTGATCCATAGCCTGCTGCCCGTGTTTATGGTGACCAGCTTGGGCATCAGCGTTTTAGTAGTCGGGCTGATTGAGGGTGCGGCCGAAGCCACGGCGCTGATCGTCAAGGTGTTTTCCGGGGTTTTGAGCGATTACTGGGGCAAGCGCAAACGCCTGGCGGTGCTGGGTTACGGTCTGGGTGCCCTGTCCAAACCCTTGTTTGCACTGGCCACGTCCAGTGGCTGGATCATCACCGCCCGGCTGATGGACCGGGTCGGCAAGGGCATCCGGGGTGCGCCACGGGATGCACTGGTGGCCGACATCACCCCGCCGGACTTGCGCGGTGCAGCCTTTGGCCTGCGCCAGTCTCTCGATACGGTCGGTGCCTTTCTGGGGCCGATGCTGGCGGTGGCGTTCATGCTGCTGTGGCATGACGACTTCTCCACCGTGTTCTGGGTGGCCAGTGTGCCGGCTTTTTTCTGCGTGGTGCTGCTGATCTGGGGTGTGCAGGAGCCTGACAAACCGTTGGCAGCCCAGCGTGTCAATCCCATCAGCCGTGCCAATTTGGTCCGCCTCAGTACGGCCTACTGGTGGGTGGTGGCGGTGGGTGCGATATTCACCCTGGCACGCTTTAGTGAAGCCTTTTTGGTGCTGCGCGCGGCCCAGGGGGGCTTGGCGCCGGCCTGGACCCCGGTGGTTCTGATCGGCATGAATATCGTCTACGCGGCCTGCGCCTACCCGTTTGGCAAACTCGCCGACAAAGTCAGCCATACCCGGTTGCTGGGCTGGGGATTGGTGCTGCTGATCGGGGCCGATATGTTGCTGGCATACAGCAATCACGGAATCGTATTTTGGCTGGGTGTGGCACTGTGGGGCCTGCACATGGCCATGACGCAAGGGCTGCTGGCCGCCATGGTGGCCGACACGGCCCCTGCCGACTTGCGCGGCACCGGTTACGGGTTTTTCAACTTGCTGAGCGGTGTGGCCATGCTGGTGGCAAGCGGGTTGGCAGGCTGGCTGTGGCAGAACTGGGGCGCTGCGGCTACTTTCATGGCTGGCATCGGGTTCGCCGCGATGGCGTTGCTGCTGCTTTTATTGCGGCCGCAGGGCTAGATCGGTAGTGATGACATCCCCTACCATCCTCAACAATTATTCACGTGACGACCCCATGCAACTCATGTAGTTTGCAAAAGTCATAGTGCTTTACGCAAGCCAGGTAAGCGCTGCAGCCTTATTTGATGATGTAAGCGACGTCGCATTGATTGACGGTCGCTGTATTGAACATCTTTCACACCCAACAAGGTAACTCTGCGCGCTCGGTTGGAGCAGCGCAGTAACTGGGCCATGCGTATGCCAAAGCCCGGTCACATCACCCAATCCCCTCGCTTGGTGATGGGATGACCCTTGGTGGGCTAGACTCTTAAGCGTCGGTCCTCCGTGGTCGTTCCAATTGTGAAATGTAAGGCTTCAATCGCATGCTCGTCACTCGCCTTATNNNNATCCAGACGCGTTCACATCAAGCGTTGCCGAACGAAGCTCCCTGCCACTCTCCTGGTGGGAGGAAAGACTCGCGGTAGGCCCAGCCACAAGCGAATTAGTTTTTGGCGCATTTGCCCAAAGGGAACTCATTGGTGCAGTTGGCCTTTCATTCGACACCAGGGCGAAGGCAAAGCATAAAAGCACACTTTTTGGGATGTATGTTCCAGACAAATTCAGAAAGCAAGGTGTCGGGCGACGGTTAATCGAAGAAGCGCTTCGATATGCCAGGACTCGCGCAGATACGACGATTACGCAGCTCACTGTGACTGCGGGGAACACGCCGGCCCTGAGCCTCTACGAATCGGCTGGCTTTGTTCAGTTTGGCACCGAGCCTTTTGCCGTCCGTATTGGTACCGAGTACGTTTCCAAGGTCCATATGTGGTGCAGCCACTCTCTTTATGCACACATGGACTTGGGTCTTGGCGATAGAACCGAATGACCGTTCACTGGAAATTTCGAAGTCCGCAGTCAGAAGACATTGGCACGACGCAAGCCGTGCCGCGCCCCATAGAGGTTTTCAACTCGTCAGTACAAGAAGGCTTTTGCCTTGTCAAGGTCATAAGTCCAGGGCAAGTTGGCATTCTTCCAGCCATTGACGGTGCGCTTGCCTTTGGTGGGGCCATCTTTGGCCTTGTCGCCTTCAAAGCCTTCGATGGCGCTCCACACATTGGTGTAGCCAGATTTGGCCATCAAATCAGCCGCCCGGGCTGAGCGGTCGCCAGAGCGGCACATCAAAATGATGCGTGCATCCTTTTTGCCAGCCAAGCCGACCTTGGCCAGCAAGGTTTCGACTTGACCGACAAAGCCCGAATTGAAATCGCGCTTGTACTCTTTGATCTTGTTGTCCCACTCTGAATAGTCGTAGCTGATGTAGGGCACGTTGCCATCAATCATTTGGGTGTAGCCGACAAATTGCAGTTCGGATGGGGTTCGAATGTCCACCAACAAGGTTTGTGCCGCTTCTTTCAGCTTGAAGTCATGTACTTCCTGGGGCAGCAAATAGTGTTGTGTTTCGGTGCGCTTGGCTTCAGGGACCTGATCAGGGGTCAGTGTCACAGCCAAAACAGGCCCACATAAAGCAGCGGCAAGCAAAGTAGCAAGGGCAGTCAACCTCATCGATTTATCTCCTGAATAGTGTTTGATATATCTGGAAAAGCACCAGAAAAATCATTATATTAGGAATGACTGAATCAAAAAATTAGCAAACTCCATAGCAACAATCTCAATTGCAGCTTGGGTTTCAGCGCGGTCGCCAGATTTTTCAGTGCATCGCCTGCCGCAATTCGGCGACCCGCGCCGAGATCGCCGGACGATCCATCACCGCCCCAGCATTGGCCAGGTAGGTTTCCAGGTCTTCCAGCGCGTGGCCGGGGTGGCCCGCCTCGGCGTGGGCCAGGCCACGGTCACGGTACTCGGGCCAGGCCTGAGGCATCAGCACGATCAAACGGTCCAGCACGGCAACCAGGCGGTGCCAGTCTTCTTGTGCGGCGTGAATTTCTTTCAGGTTATGCAGCATCCGCGCAATGATGTCGCGTGGCAACGCAGCCTGCAGGTACAAGCCCAACGGCACCTCTTGCTCGTCAAATTGGCTGACCAGGCCACGATAGGGTTCGAGTCGCTCGGCCAATTCCTCGCGGCTGAGC
>JAIFMR010000113.1 GCA_020048255.1 Rhodoferax sp.
CTTCGTAGTTAATAAAACTATCAACCAGGCAGCGTGATGCAAAACTTTTGCCATCACCACCTTTATCACCATCTAAAAAATATGATCTGATCATGTGTATCCTTTGGGTTATTCAAAATTAATATATGAAATATTATTGGTGTAATTTCCATTTGGCGAGTGCTTCGTCATATTGAGACAAAGCACGTTCATACATTCCACGAATTCTATTTTCGGCAGCAATAACTTCAAACATTCCAGCAGGTATTTTTCCATTTTCAGGAAGTGCTTTTGACATGATTAAATAGTCATCAATATTCATTTTTGTAACGTCCAAAAACTTGCCATTGACCTCAATAAATTTATGTTTGGTTATCTCATCAGGAATCTGAATTTCGCTTACGCTGAGTCGTTTGGCATTGCTGTGAGTTTTGTCTTTTTCTATCTGATTCGCCTGCGGTCGTACTGGTTGATCCAATTGAATTGGCAAGCGACTTGAAGCGTTCTCAGGGGCAGGCTCGGATGCATTCGGTTTGGGCTTTCTTCCTCTTTTCAATGGTGTGAGTCCGCGTTCTTCACGAACAATGCCAAGGTGCCGCACCAAATGCCCTTTGGTGACCTGGATGTGATTTTTTTGAAGTGCCGCTGCGATTCGGTCAAGCGACATCCCTTGACCCAAAAAATCTTCAATAACTTCAAATGCACAGCGCACAATCAGAGCTGGGTCATCCTTTTGGGCAAGTTCTATTTCTTCACGAAGGATGGAGTCGATTTCTGAGCTGATGCTTTGCATGATTCCCATACCGACAGGGCGCAAGTTCTCTCACCACAGGCGAGCTGACAGGCGATACCCATTGGGGTACCTCGGCTGCCGACACGCCAATCGACAGCAAAACCAACCTGCAATGACAGGCGAGCTGACAGGCGAATCAATTCACCTGTAGCGTTGGAATAGCAGAGAAACTCACTGTGCAGGGTAAGGGCCTTGTGCCCACGTTTCCTGCTGGGCAAAAACTTGGCAGCGGCCCCCTGCTCAGGGCGTTGCCCCGAGACCCCGGCGGGCGAAACAACGTAAGGGGCTGGCCAATACACCTTGACCCCAACGGTGCCGTGATGGCCGTAGTCGCGATTAAAGCGTGGTGGGCTGCCAGCGGTGCGGCAGCAGTTCTTTGATCTGGCTGTTTTTCTGCGTCGGCAGGCGGGCCAGTACATCTTTCAGGTAGGCATATGGATCATGCCCATTGAGCTTGGCACTCTGAATCAAACTCATCACCGCAGTTGCACGCTGCCCAGCGCGCAAGGAACCGGCGAACAACCAATTGTTGCGACCGATGGCAATCGGGCGAATCTGGTTCTCGATCCAGTTGTTATCAATGGGTAATTGCCCATCATCGAGAAACTGCGTCAGTGCCGTCCAACGCTTCAAACTGTAATCAAGCGCTTTGGCGGTGGCCGAGCCATCGGTCACCTTTTGCCGATGCAACATCATCCACGCATGAAACGCATCAGCCAGCGGTTTGGAATGAACTTGCCGCCTTTGCAAACGCTCGCCAGGCTCGAGATGCCGGGCGTCACGCTCCACGTCATAGAGTTGGCTGATGTACACACACGCCTGCCCTGCAATCTGGCTCTTGGCCGCCACATGCAAATCAAAGAACTTGCGCCTTGCATGCGCCATGCACCCGGCCTCAGTGATGCCACTGACAAAGCCCGCCTTGTATCCAGCGTAATCATCACAAACCAGGCTACCCCTCCATTTCCCCAGGAAGGTTCTGGCGTGTTCTCCCGCTCGAGATTCACAAAAATCGTAGACAACCGCTTTCAAATCCTCGAATGCTCCCGGCGCATAGGCCCAAAGATAAGCCCGGTGCGTTTTCTTGTTGCCGGGCTTGAGCATCTCCACCGGCGTCTCATCAGCATGCAAGACCGAGTGGCTGAGAACTTCTGTTTTGAGCGCATCCACCAGCGGCTGCAATTGCACACCGCAAATGCCCACCCATTGCGCCAGGGTCGAACGCGGTAGCGCCACACCGGCACGTCCAAAAATGCGTTCCTGGCGGTACAGCGGCAAGTGATCGCTGTATTTGGCCACCAGCACCTGGGCCAGCAAGCCCGCAGTGGGAATGCCTTTATCAATGATTTGAGCCGGCACCGGGGCCTGGACGAGTGTTTCGCATTTGACGCAGGCCCACTTGCCACGAATGTGCTGCTCTACTGTGAACACGCCCGGTGTGTAGTCCAGCTTCTCCGACACATCTTCGCCGATGCGTTTGAGTTGGCAGCCACATCCGCAAGTGGTGGAGTCCGGTTCGTGATGGATGTCCACGCGGGGCAGTCCTACAGGAAGTGCTGCACGTTTGGGCTGTTGGCGGGGTTGGGTGTCGGTCTTTGGAGTCGGTGCCAGCTCTTTAAGTTCTTCTTCAATGGCGGCAATGTCGGCGTCAATCGTCTCGTCGAGCAAACTGACCTGGCCAGCATTAAGCAGCTCGCTTGAGCGCCCGAACTTCCAGCGTTTGAGCGTTGCCAGCTCGTGGGTGAGTTTGTCGATCTTGGCCTGGCGGTACAGGATGTCGCTGTCTTTGGCGGCGATGGTTTTGCTTTGTTCACTGAGTTGAACGATCAACTCTGCAGCGAGAGAGCGCAGCTGTTGTTCATTCAAATGGGGCAGTGTTGCAAGCGTTTCAACCATGAAGAGAAGTGTCTCATGGCGAACTATTTTTGACTATTCTGAGATCCCCCAATTGACTCAAAAACAATAGTGACTCAACATTGCTGTGCCTGCGCTAGAGGTCTTTTTTTGTTCACTGTTGCACAGTCAATGGCAAGCTGATTTTGAGTCGATTCCATCATTACACAATGGTGATGATGCCACCCTCGCCGATGCGACTCCAAGGTAGGCCCAGCACCAGGGCGTCGAGTTGTGGGCGACTCAAATTGACATGGGCTTGGGAGTCCGGTGCTGGCCAGACAAAGTGGCCCTGGTGCAGCCTCCTGGCGGCCAGCCAGAAACCGATTCCGTCATGTACCAACACCTTCATACGGTTGGCACGCTGGTTGGCAAAAAGGTAGGCGGTGTGCGGGTGTGCTGCGCCGAAGACAGCCACCACGCGGGCCAGTGCCGTGTCTGTTCCGGCGCGCATGTCCAAGGGCACGCTGGACAACCATACCGCGTCGATGCGGATCATGCCAGTACCTCACGCAGCCATTGGGCGCATTGGCTTGATGCTTGCAGGGGCCAGTGAATGTGCACGGTGGTGGCGCCGTGCTGGAGTTCCAGACGGATGTCGGCTGGCGCGGTAGTGGCTGCTGGCGGCGGGTCAAATTTGACCGGAATAAAGGTCGGGTGGTTGTGAACGGGCGCAAGCGCTGTCGTCTTCGATCTCAGGGCACCGCTGCGCTGTGTTGTCTCAACCACCCAGCGACGTAGTAAATTGGCGTTCAGGCCATTGGCCAGTGCGATTGCCGCTGTCGAGACTCCCGGCTCAAGGCATGTCGTGACGACTTGGCGTTTGAATTTGTCACTGTAGCGTCCGCGCCGACGACCGGCCTGCGGCATTTGAATTCCTGAATTTGAAGTGTGCATGTGTCCACCTGGGTTGAAGTTGACACGATGCTCTTAAGAATGACGCGCTACGGCAAGATGACTTGGCCATCCGCTTACGAAACAACCACGTTGCGCTTCGCTTGACTGCTTAGACAGTTCTCTCGGCCAGCGGGATTGGCGAGCATTTGTGGTACCTTGGGTGGGGCAAATCCAGCCGATGGTTCATACCAAGGTCCCTTTGATTTCAAAAAGACAAAATCCAGTTACCTCCATCGGTCAGTCGAATTTTCGTCATTACCTCATGATGTTGCCATATGGCACCGACGCATGGCAGGCGGCTGCAAGTTTTCCCCCAATCGACAACAACAAGAATTCCGCTGTGCCCCTTAGGCAGCGTAACATCTGAAATTTGGCTAAAAGCTAGGTAAGGGGTATTTCATGGCCGGTAAGCAACCTATCAAGAGCTGGATTTCCGCGCCCAAGTGTCGACAGCGCGTGGCAATACCATGAGTCCGTCGGACGGCCAAGAGAAACGGTCAGTTCTGATGCGCGACTGCGCTGAAGCAGAGTTGACAAGCGATCGCGTGTTGCTAACAACAGCGCTTCCATCCGAGATGGTGCTTCATGAACTCCAGGTTCATCAGATAGAACTGAAAATGCAAAATGAGGAACTGCAGCGTAGGCAGGTCGAACTCGACGCTGCCAACAAGCGATATTTCGATCTGTACGATCTGGCCCCAGTGGGCTATTGCACCGTAAGCGATGCCGGTTTGATCCTTCAATCTAACCTGACCCTCAGCACGATGCTGGGCATTGAGCGCAGCGCGATGGTGACACAGCCATTCTCCCGTCTCATCTTTGGAGATGACATAGACCGTTATTACCTGATGACCAAAGCGCTGCTCAAAGGTCACAAAGCGCAGACCATAGAGTTGCGTATGTTGAAGAATGACGGCACAAAATTCTGGACGCAACTGGTCACGAACGCCACCCTGGATGCGGATGGCGCGTCGGTGCTTCGCTTCGTGCTCAACGACATCAGCGATCACAAGCGACAGGACCAATTGCTGGTTGAGACCGAGAACAAACTGCAGGCGATTCTGAATCAGTCCCCTTCCCTGGTGTATGTGCTGGACCTTTCGGGGAGGTTCACCCTGGTCAACCAGCACCTCGCGGCGGTTTTGGGTCAGCCGGGTGATGCCATTCTGGGTAAGACCCGAGAGGATTTTCTGCCCAAAGCCATCGCGGACCAGCACCACGCCAACGATTTGAAAATTGCACGAACAGGCCAACCAACAACGTTTGAGGAGAGCAACGACGAGCCAACAGGAAAGCGCACCTACCTTTCCACCAAATTTCCGTTGCGCGACCAGACAGGTGCCATTACAGCGATCTGCGGCATCTCCACGGACATCACCGACCGCAAAGCCCATGAGGCGGAGCGCGAACAATATCGCGTCGATCTTGAAGAGCGTGTCAAGAGTCGGATGCAGCAGGTTTTGGACCTCTATGACAACGCTCCCTGCGGATACCACTCCCTTTCACAGGATGGTGTGATTACAAGGGTGAATAAGACCGAATTGGACCTCTTGGGTTACTCACGGGAGGAATATGAGGGTCATCGAATTGTTGAGTTTATGACGCCAGAAAGCGTGCAAGCCTTCCAGGACGCGTTTCCTCGCGTCCTGGAAACAGGTCGTGTAAGAAACGCCGAGTTTGACTTTGTCTGCAAGGACAAATCCATTCGCACCTTTTCGGTCAATGCTGATTTTGTATCGAATTCGGTAGGATCACCCCAGCATTCCCTTAGTACGATGGTGGACATCACCGAAAGAAAATATTATGAGCAAAGGCTGGAATTGGCGCTCAAGGGCGCCGACTTAGGTCTGTGGGATATACATATTCCCAGCGGCGAGCTCCACCTCAGCGCCAGGGTCTGTTCCATGCTCGGCTACACCGACGGGGGCATTGGCACACACATCGGTGACCTCAACAAATTGGTGCATCCTGAAGATGTGCTCAAGCAGCAAGCTGCCATGGACGCTGCCAAAAATGGTGATTTGCCGGATTACCGGGTTGAATACCGTCTGCGACACAAAGATGGCTATTGGGAATGGGTGCGCTCACGTGGCAAGATCGTTGCACGTGATGGAAACTCCGTCCCGCTGAGGGCCGTCGGTACGATGAAAAGCATCAGCCAGGAGAAGCGTCTCCAATTCGAAGGTGCCGAGTTGTTGCAACGTATCGAATCACTCATCAAAGATTTCGACAAAGTACCAGAGGCGGCGGCGCCGCCGGCGGAAGTGGTCCCAGCCAACGTTATCGGCTTGCGCGAGCAGCAGGTGATCCAATTGATTGCAGCAGGTTGTACCACCGCAGAGATCGGCAAGCGTCTGGGCATCTCAAGCTACACCGCAGGCACCCACCGGCGCAATCTGATGCGCAAACTTAACTTGCACAGTACCGCTGAATTGACCCGCTACGCTCTTACGCAGAAGCTGATCGTCGATTGACGTTTGTGCAAACTTTTGGTATTTGATACCTTATATTAGGTAATAAATACCTAATATGCGTGATTGCGATCTCGCATCGTTTGCCCTACATTGGTGCCAAAACGTATCGTCCCGAATGCGTTATTGGTTGGATGAGGACGACAGCAAGTATGAAAAATCTCAAAATTGGCCCCCGCCTTTTCATTTTGGTCGGCTTCATGTTTGTCCTGCTGATTGGTATTGGCATCCTTGGAATGATCAACCTCAAGGACGCCAGTCGGGCACTGGAGGCCGTGTATAACGAGAACTTGGTGCCGGGCCATGCGCTCGATGAAATCAATTTTCTGATGACGCGCAACCGCCTGATCATCAGCAATACCCTGATTGATCCTACCCCAGAGAAGATCAGCAAATATACGGCTGAAGTTGAGTCCAATATCGCCAGTATCGGCACCTTGTGGGAGACCTTCAGTGCCAGCAAACTTTCGCCCGAAGCGAAGGAAACGGCACAGCGATACGCCTTACACCGAAAGGAATTTGTCGAAATGGGCTTACGCCCAGCCGTGGCCGCCCTGCGCTCCAATGACTTGAAAGAGGCGCGGCACATCGTACTGGAGCAGATTCATCCACTCTATGACGCGACGCGACCGCATTTGGTCAAGCTTGTGGACGGCAATCTTGCCAACGCCAAGAATGACTACCAATTGTCACTGGCCGACTACCAAAACGTGCGCAACCAATCGATTGGGGCGATTTTTTTGGGCTTGCTGTTGGCCGGTGGCTTTGGCTGGTATCTTGCACGCGGCATTACCCGCCCGCTGGCGCAAGCCGTATCGGCGGCCCAGGCGGTGGCGGTGGGGCGTTTTGACAGCGATGTACAAGCCAACACCACGGATGAGACTGGACAGCTTTTGACAGCGGTGCAGGATATGCAAAAGGCGCTGCTGGGGTTCGAGGCGGCGCAGAACGAGATGCGCCGCCAGCACGATCTGGGCATGATCGACTACGCCATGTCTGCCGACCAGATGCGGGGCAGCTACCGTGATCTGATGCAAGGCACCAATGCGCTGGTTTCCTCGCATATCGCGCTCAACGCGAAGGTAGTCGGCCAAGCACTGGCGTATTCCGAAGGTCAACTCGATACCGCCATGGAGCGCTTGCCCGGCCAGAAGGCGCGTGTCAGCGAAGCCATGGACAAGGTGCAGAGCATCATGCAGGAGGCTGCCACTGCAGCCACCTTCAACCTGCGCATCCGCAATTCCCTGGACAGCCTACCCATCAACGTGACAGTCTCCAATGCTGATGCTTTGTTGGTGCACGCCACGCCGCAGGCCAAGGCACTGCTCAAGCTCATTTCCGGCCCTGGATTCGATGCCGATGCTTTCTATGGCAGCAAACTCAGCAGCCTGTTTACCCACGGTGAGTCGGCCGCCCAGTTTGACCGGGCGGTCAAGACCGGTGCGATGGTGGACATGCAAATTGCCGGGCGCAAGCTGCGCCTGCAGGCCCGCCCGGTGCTCGACAACTTGGGTGTGCCCATTGGACGGGTGACGCAGTGGTTTGATCGCACCGATGAAATTGCCGCCGAAGAAGAAGTGGCGGACATTGTTGCTGCAGCGGGCGCAGGTGATTTCAGCCAGCGCCTGGGCACCGCAGGCAAGAGCGGATTCCTGGAAATCATCAGTGTGGGCATGAACGAGCTGATTGCCACCAGCGAACAGGGCCTGGGCGACGTCGCCAAAGTGATGGCGGCTTTTGCTGAAGGCGACTTAACCAAACGTATTGAACGCGATTATCAGGGCATGTTTGGCAAGGTCAAGGACAGCGTCAACGCCACCGCTGAAAACCTGACCCGCGTAATTGGTGAAGTGCATGGTGCCTCCGACGCGCTCCTGGGTGCGGCCAACCAAGTGTCAGCCACCGCACAATCGCTGTCGCAAGCTGCCAGTCAGCAGGCCGCCAGCGTTGAAGAAACTTCGTCCCAGATCGACGCCATGTCGTCCAGCATCAGCCAGAATAGTCACAATGCTAGGGTCACTGATGGCATGGCTGCAAACACCAGCAAAGAGGCTATTGAGGGTGGATCCGCCGTCAGTCAAACGGTGACGGCTATGAAACAGATAGCAGCCAAGATTGGCATTGTTGACGACATTGCCTACCAGACCAACTTGCTTGCCCTGAATGCAGCCATTGAAGCAGCGCGTGCTGGTGAGCATGGTAAGGGTTTTGCTGTGGTCGCCGCTGAAGTGCGTAAGCTCGCCGAGCGCAGTCAGGCTGCGGCCAAGGAGATTGGTGAACTGGCTACGAACAGTGTATCCACATCAGAACGAGCCGGCAGTCTACTCAGCCAAATCGTGCCCAGCATCCAGAAGACCAGCGAACTGGTGCAGGAGATTGCTGCTGCCAGTACCGATCAAAGTGAGTCGGTCACGCAAATTGGTGACGCAATGGGGCAGCTTAGCAAGGCCACCCAGCAAAACGCCTCGGCCTCCGAAGAGCTGGCTGCCACCAGTGAAGAGCTCTCGGAGCAGGCCAGGCAACTGCAGGACAGCATTGCCTTTTTTAACGTGGGCTTAGTTCTGGCCAAATCATCCCGGCGATCGGAGGGCGTCACGGACCGTGGCCTAGCACGAGTGCGCCTGGTGTCGCAGGTGACACCTGCACCGGTGCGAGCGAACCGCGGCAACGACTTTAGGCCCTATTGATCTCGACCGCCAAGGAACTGGAACGCCCATGGAAAGTCCACAAGAGAGACAGTTACGGGTGCAACTTGAGCACCGACTGGTGGTGGGATTGCACGCCATGCGCGACACACTGATCCGTTTGTCACTCGTATTGCACGACCTGAATTTCGAAGTGAATACCCAGCAGCGGCAGGCCGCGCTCGAGATGGCAGCCGACTGCATAGCACGAAGCCAGTCGTCCCTGCATTGAGCGAATGCATGAATTTTCATATCCACTGCTGAACGGCTTTGCGTTGCAACTGCCCGTGAGCGTAGTCGTTGATGAAGCGCCAGACTTCATCAATACTGAATTTGTCGCCTGCACAAATGCGCCAAGTACCCTATATCTCATCAACTTTGACACAACAACGGACGTAATAAATGTTTGACCAATGGACACTTAAAAAGAAGCTATTTGTTTCGTTTACGGCAATCTTGCTAATATCCGGTTCGCTCATAAGCTTTGCACTGATCAACATGCATAAGTTGATGGATACCGTAGGCTGGAACACGCATACCTACGAGGTGATGCAGGAGTCTGAAGCCATGCTGCTCAACATGGTCAACATCGAGACCGGATTGCGCGGCTTTGTCGCCAGTGGCGATGAAAAGTTTCTTGAGCCATTCACCCAGGGTCAGAAAGACTTTAGTGCCGCTTTTGATGAGGCAAAGTCGCTGACCTCGGACAACCCTACACAGCAAGCTCGCCTTGAAAAGCTGATGAGCAACCACAAGCAGTTCCTGGAAGTGGCCAATGCGCTGAAGACATTGCGGCAGGAGGCCACGGCTGGCAAGATATTGGTTGATGATTTGCTGAAAGAATTCAAAGCCGGCAAGGACAAGGTAGCAATGGACGAGTTCCGTGCCGGCGTTGCCGAGTTCTCCAAGGCGGAGTCTGATCTTCTGGTGATTCGCTCTCATTCGCTGGTCTTCACAGAATCCTTGACCTCTACCACTCTGGTAGTCGGTGGACTGGGTCTGTGCATTATTACTGGACTGATTGGTTTGGGGCTGACGCGCAGCGTATTGCGCCAATTGGGCGGTGAGCCGACGGTCGCTATGAGCGCAGTGAATGCTTTAGCGCAGGGAGACCTCACTGCCAGCATACCTCTTGGGCCAGGAGATAGCACCAGCCTCATGGCAGCGCTGGCAGGTATGCGAGACAACTTGGCTCACGTGGTAGCCGATGTACGCAGCAATGCCGAGGGTGTGGCTACAGCAAGCGCGGAAATTTCTCAGGGTAATAGCGACTTGTCGGCCCGCACTGAGAGTCAGGCCAGTGCACTGGAAGAAACTGCCGCCTCAATGGAGCAACTCAGTGCTACCGTCAAACAAAACGCCGACAGCGCCAGCCAGGCCAATCAGTTGGCCCAAAACGCCAGCACAGTCGCCATCAGGGGCGGTGAAGTCGTGTCACAGGTCGTCGGCACTATGAAGGATATCAACGATTCGAGCAGAAAAATTTCTGACATCATCAGCGTCATTGACGGTATTGCGTTTCAGACCAATATTCTTGCATTGAACGCTGCGGTTGAAGCCGCACGGGCCGGAGAACAAGGCCGAGGTTTTGCCGTGGTGGCCACAGAGGTGCGCAGCTTGGCGGGTCGTTCGGCCGCAGCGGCCAAGGAAATCAAGAGCCTTATCAATGCCAGCGTGGAACGTGTTGAGCAAGGAACGGCGCTGGTCGATCAGGCAGGCTCCACCATGACCGAGGTGGTGAGCGCGATTCGCCGCGTTACCAACATCATGGGTGAGATCAGTTCTGCCAGCAGTGAGCAGGCTGCAGGCGTGGTGCAAGTGGGTGAAGCTGTCCAGCAGATGGACCAGGTGACGCAGCAAAATGCCGCGCTGGTGGAAGAAATGGCGGCAGCCGCCGGCAGCCTCAAGTCGCAGGCCGAAGACTTGGTAGGCACGGTTGCCGTGTTCAAATTGGTGCAAGGTATGGGTGGCTACACAACCGCAAGTCACCCCGCCGCTGCATCCGTAAACAAGCATCTCCCAGCGGGAATATCTTACAAAAGTGCCGTGCAGCACAGAATTTCATCGCCAGTGGCTGATCGAGACAGCACCAGTAACCTTGCAATCAATCTGGACAACGCCATACAGGCGCATGCCAATTGGCGGACCAAGCTAAGGTCAGCTGCCAACCGCCATGAGCAGGTCGATGTTGACACGATTGGCCGGGACGATTGCTGCGAACTGGGCAAGTGGTTGCATGGTGTGGGAGGAGCAAAATTTGGTGGAAAACCGACCTTTGTATCCCTTATCAATGGACACAGGGAATTTCATACGGAAGCCGGCAAAGTGGCTCGAATGGTTAACCAAGGGGCGGGTGCGCAAGCCCAAAAAATGCTTGAAAGTGGCACACCATTTGCGCGCGCCTCAAGTGAGGTTGGTCGCCTCATCATTCAACTCAAGAAGGAAATGGGTGAGTCTTCCAAATCATCTGCACGTCAAACGGCGCCTGAGCTGTTGGCCGTCGCACCACCTAGTGGATCCAACGAAGAGTGGGAAACCTTCTAATCGTCTCGAAAAAGTGTTGTCCCGCCGCGTAATGCAAAATATTCTTAAATCCCTGGCAACTGCCCTGGTCATGGGGTTGCCCTTCAGGCATGCCTTTGGATTTGACCGTGTTGTCCTGGCCGTCCCTGGACCGGGTTACCTCGTGTGTTTGCCGGTCCAACGGGTGCAGGCGATTGGCGCTGATCATGCCGAAGGCATTGGGCTTCAGCTGCGATATTTTCCCGCTGGCCTGCTGTTGATGCATGATCTGCGCGATAAGAACAGCGACTTTGCGGTGGTGGGGCTACTGGAAAACCAACGTAAGCGTGAGCAGTGACAACTCCCTGAACATTGATTCAACACGATCCAAAAAATATGACAGGTAATTATCCGAAAACTTCTGGGCGCTCCAGTGAGAAACACCAGATCAGGTGGGCTCCCAGGGGCGTGTGGCCGGCTATCGTATTTGTGATCGGAGCGCTGCTGTCGCTGGCAGCTGCCTTTTTGACCTACACCAGCATTGATGCCGCTGCGGAAGTTGAGTTTCAGAGGCTGTCCGATCGTGCCACTGTGGAAATTTCCGAGCGTTTCCGCAAACCAATATATGGACTCAATGGCGCGCGCGGCATGTATGCCGCCAGCAAAAAAGTTTCACGCACCGATTTCCAAGCTTATGTCGATTCAAGAGATCTACCCAAGGAGTTTCCCGGCGTTCGTGGCCTGGGCTTCATTCGCCGTGTTGAACGCAGTCAATTGCCCGATTTCCTGAAAGACACACGTGGCGATGGTGCTCAGGATTTTTCTATTCGGCAGTTAACCGACAAGAGTCAGCGCGATCTATTTGTTATTGAGTTCATCGAGCCCTTAAGCAGGAACAAAAGCGCACAGGGCTTGGATGTCGGATCTGAGGCGATACGTCGAGCAGGTGCTTTGAAGGCTATTGACACAGGACAAGCGACGATTACAGGGGCAATCACCTTGGTACAGGATGAAAGAAGGACGCAAGGCGTTTTACTTTTCGTTCCCGTCTATGCACAAGGTACCAAACCGGACTCTACGGAAACCAGACGCCTTGCATTGCGGGGCCTGCTGTATGCCCCCATCGTCATGAATGAACTGTTGGCAGATATGCCCGACGTGAAGTCCGGGCAGCTTGATTTTGAACTCTATGACTCCGAAGTGGTTTCTGCTCCCATCCTGATGTTTGACGCAGATGACCACGTCGCAAAAAATGCAGCTGTTGGTAAATCAAGTGATGCTGGGCGTAAGTTTTCATTGAGCAGACCATTGCATATCGCTGGCCGAGACTTGACACTCAGAATGAATAGCGCACCGAATTTTGACGCCTCCATAGACCATGGCAAGGCCATTTTGGTACTCATGGGTGGAATAGGGTTCGCAGCCCTGTTAGCTTTTGTAAGCTATCAACAGGTTACAGGACGTCGCAAGGCGCAGGCGTTGGCAATGGAAATGACGACGGACTTGGACAATCTGGCGCAAGTAGTCAAGCGCACGTCCAATTCTGTAACGATTTGCGATACCCAGGGACGCATCACTTGGGTGAATGACGGCTTCACCCAGATTACTGGATACACACTTCAGGAAGCGATTGGAAATACACCGGGTGAGTTGATCGGGTCGCCGAATTCTGATCCAAATACAGTAGAAACCATCCAAGCCGCTGCAATTGGCGGCAACATGTGCCGCGCAGAAATTCTCAACAGGAATAAGGCCGGCGTGGAGTATTGGATCAATACGGAAATTCAGCCGCAATATGACGCCTATGGCATGCTTAAAGGCTTCATGGAAATTGGCACGGATGTGACTGACAAGCGAAATGCTCAATCGCGACTTGAATCTGCACTGCGTGAAAGCAGTGCCTTGCTGGGAACGCTGGATTTACATGCCATCATATCCATTGCTGATCGTACTGGCAATATTACCGAAGTCAATGATGCGTTTTGCAGCATCAGTGGCTACAGCCGTGAAGAACTTGTCGGGCAAAACCACCGCATCGTTAAATCTACCGCCCAAAACCCCGAGTTCTGGGGGCAAATGTGGAAAGACATTTCTTCAGGTCAATCATGGCGGGGGCAGATATGCAACCAGTCAAAGGGCGGCTCCTTGTATTGGGTGGATACTTTCATCGCCCCGTTTGTAGGTGACGATGGTCAGATAGATAAATACATCTCTATTCGCATTGACATTACCGAAGCAAAAGAAGTAGAGCGGAGTCTCGCGTTGGAGCGACAGCGACTCAATGTCATTTTGGATAGTCTGGGTGAAGGCGTCTACACCTTGGATACGAACGGTCACTGCAACTACCTGAATGCCGAAGCCGAAAGGCTGCTAGGTTGGCGATTCCACGAGCTTCAGGGGCGTACCGTACACGACATCATCCATCACCACAAACCAAACGGTGATGCGATGCCATCCACCGAATGTCCCATTTTTCTGGCGATGCAAAATAACCAGACCTACCGTTCAAATGAAGAGTTGTTCTTTCGCAAGGATGGCACGGGGTTTCCTGTTGCGATGACAGGTTCACCCCTGGTTTTTGAGGGCAAGAAGCTGGGTTCCGTGGCAGTCTTTACTGACATCACAGATGCAAAGCTGCTGCAAAAAGGTCTTCAAGATGCAAAGATAGCTGCCGAAGTTGCCAGCGGCGCGAAGAGCCAATTTCTGGCCAACATGAGCCATGAAATCCGCACACCCATGAATGCCATATTGGGAATGCTCAAACTGCTGGGCGCAACAGAACTCAATGCTCGCCAGGTTGACTATGCCGGGAAGGCCGAAGCGGCTGCCAAATCCTTGTTAGGTTTGCTCAACGACATTCTGGACTTTTCCAAGATCGAAGCGGGCAAGTTAGAACTTGATCCGCAACCATTTTCCTTGGAACGCCTGCTGCGAGATCTGGCGGTGATTGTTTCTTCCAACATGGGCCAAAAGCCCGTGGAGGTTCTGTTCGACTTGGATCCGGCCATACCCTTGCAGTTGGTGGGGGACTCCATGCGATTGCAGCAAGTGCTGATCAATCTGAGTGGCAATGCTGTCAAATTCACCGAGCGCGGTGAAATCGTGATCCAGGTGAAGCTTGTCTACCTAACGGCCGAATCAGCCACGCTGCGCATCGCAGTAAAAGATAGCGGAATAGGCATCAGTCCCGAAAACCAAAAGCGCCTGTTCAGTGACTTCAATCAGGCCGAAGCATCGACAACGCGACGCTTTGGAGGGACAGGGCTTGGCCTGTCGATCTGCAAGCGCTTGGTCAATATTATGGGCGGGGACCTGTTAGTCGACAGTGCCGTAGGCCAAGGAAGCACTTTCCATTTTGAGATTCAATTGCCGGTCATTGCAGACGCATCTGACAGTGAGAGCAAAGCAACACAAAAAAAATTGCATACGATGCGGGTGCTCGTGGTCGACGACAACGCAATGGCGCGCGACTTGATCTCGGCTATGGCTGAGTCGCTAGGATGGACAGTCGATGTTGCACCGGGAGGCGCTGAGGCGCTTGGTCTCGTTCAAAAGCAAGGCAATGACTACCAAGCCATTTTTATGGACTGGGACATGCCCGGCATGGATGGCTGGGAGACGATAGAGCGCATTCGAATTGCCCTTGCTGGAAAGTCCGTTCCCATCACGGTCATGGTGACCGCAAGTGGCCGTGAGGCACTATCGCAACGTAGTGCGCAGGAACAGGCGCACCT
>JAIFMR010000156.1 GCA_020048255.1 Rhodoferax sp.
AAAGAAGAAAGGACTTAGCTCATTTCTACTCTAAGTCCTTGATTCATATGGTCGTGTGAAACCGCTCTAAAGATAGCCTGTAACCCGCATGAATGCTTGATTCATGATTTTAAAAAGTTGTTTTGTTCCCCTGCTTGTTCCCCCGATTTCCCTTTGATACCCCTCTGAAAGTCTCAAGACTACGCTGCTCGCGCCAGCAGTCGAGGCCTTGCACCTGGTGCGCTTACGTTGGGAGCATCAGTGCAGCCGGGCCGGGCGGTCACGTTGGGGGCATAAATGCGGGCGTGCCAGGCGCTTGCATTGGGGGCATCAGTGCCACGGTGCCGGGTGGTCACAGTGCTTTTGAGTAGTGGCGCAAGCTGCGCCGATACTCTTGGCATCAGTGCCACGGTGCAGGCGCTGGCCACCAGCACGCCAGGCGGTCAAGGTGTTGACGCTGGCCACCAGCACGCCGGCGGTCAAGGTGTTGACGCTGGCCACCAGCACGCCGGGCGGGCAAGGTGCTGACGTTGGCCACCAGCACGCCGGGCGGTCATTACCCGGTAAGGTTTTTTCGTAACAATCACGAAATGGCAGCGGTCACAGCCAACGGCACGCCGGGCAACAGATCAGGCCAGGGCTTGCGCCTGGTGCACGGTGCCACGGTGCAGGCGTTGGCCACACAGCGAGCGGTTTAGCCTTTGGTGGCAATGTCAATACGTTTTGTCAGGTAGGTGATTACGTACCTTGATGTCTGCCAGCTTGTGCTGAGGTTGGCAGCGGGCAGGTGCACATGTATGCGCCCTAGCACGTCGATCACGATGTCGATTTTGGTTTAAAGAATCGCAATGCCCAGACCGCGTACTGAGTCGCGCAGGCTGGCGGCGGTGTGGCCTTCTCCAAGTGTGAGACCGGCGGCGTTGAAGTCGCCACGGATGTAAGCGATGGCTTCCATGTCGTAGCTGGCGGCGTTGCAGTTTTCGGCCAGCACTGCGGTTGGCTGCTCGCTGCCGTCGGTGGCTGCGGTGGTGCTGAGGTTGTATTTTCCGCCTGTGGTGATTTTGCCAAGTACGCTGCCACGGGTGAGGTTATTTCCGGCGGCGATGGTGACTTTTATGGAAACCAGGAGATCGGCGTTTCCAGCAAGCAGGTGATCAGGGGTGTATATGCCAGCGGTGGCGATGGATGCGTAGTTTGTCATGAGGTCTTTCTGTATGCGGTGTTGGGGTGGCAGGCTTCGGCGCTGTGCGCCCCTAGCCTGCAGATGGCCAGCGGGTAATCAGTCGTTGCCCTGTTGGGCCTCCCTCTGATCTTTTACAGCTCACAGTGGTGCCTGCTCGCTGAATGGGTGCGGGGTCATCCATGCCATGGACTGGCTGGTGCGCTGCTCTGGCTCCGCTGGTCAGCATTGCGCGCCCGTGGGGTTTTTCTATGCGTTGATGTGAATTCCAAGTTTGCCGGGCAAGCTTTTGAGTTGACGCATCAGCCCGGCGGGGATTGTTTGGGCGGACTCCTGCCAGTTTGCATGGACTGCCGATGGCGCGGCCTCTGCTGCCGCGGCTGCTGGTACGGGGCCGGGCCCTGGCCCATAGCTCACTCGCGGGTCGGATGAGGGACGGTGGCCTTCGCGGGTAATGTCGTTTCCGTTCGTGTCCGTGACTGTGATTCCGCTGCCAAATCCTGGATCTATCGGTGGTGGGCGCGTCATGTTGTTGCGGTCCAAGATTTCATCGGAAAACGGGTCGAACGGTTTCGCAACAGGCGGTGCAGGCGTCGGTGGGCGGTGGGCGGCCATCCCGGATGCTGACAGGATGCTTTTCGCGGCTGTTGCTGTCTGGCGGCTTTGAAAATCGAGGTCGGCAATTTCGTTGATCAGCTCGGCGCTACGCTTTTCGAGCTTGGCCGGGGTCATTCCTTGGTCGGCGCAGCCAGTCTGGGCAATGACCTGGTCGGCGAATTTTTCAATGTGCTGAGGGGTGATGATCAAAGCCAGCAGACCGTATGGATCCATGTCGTAGGGCGCGATTGCGGTTTCAAAGGAACTGGCGAAAGCCTTTGTTTTGACCTTAATCTTCATGGCTCCGTTTTCGTGGCGGTCGTATGAGTCATGCATGGCTGCGTGGCTCGATGCTAGGCAGGCAAATTTGGCGCTGTGCAGCATTTTTTCTCGCGCCTCGTCAAATTTGAGGGTCAAGGTCTCGACGATGGCTTTCTTCGCGGTTGCCGGGTCAACCCATCGCAGCGCTGCCAGTTCGGCCTTCTTGACATTCAATTGGTGGTCTGTTTTCTCAAGCGAAGTGCGCAGTTCTTTTTGAGTTTTCAACAGAGTGGCGTGCAGTCCGGCAACAAGTGCGGTGCTGTCGGTAGGGCTTTCTTCGAGATTAAATGTTTGGTCTGTCATGGGTGGGGTTTTTCAAAGTTGAAAGAGTTCGATGGATTTCGCGCCGATGTGGAGTTCATCGGATTGCAGGGCGATCAGCAGGGAGCGGGTTTCAGCCTGGTCGAGTCGGGCGGTTAGCTGTACGCGGTTTGCCCATAGTCGGATATGGGTGCAGCCGTCGGGTGTCTGGCTAGCCACCAGCCCGGACAACTGAACGTTGTCAATGGGGATTTGCGAAGGTGGTTTTTGGTTCATTCTGGCAGTGTCGCGGGTTCCAAACGTTGGACAAATCAACAGGCTTTAAATTTCCATCAGCACGCGGCTTAGTGGAAATGATGCCCTGAATCCTGCGCCGTGTCTCGGGTAGTCTGCCGAATTTGGCCTCGATGCGAGACAGCTCTGGTTCAGGGATGCTGTGGTGATTTCGGACTCTGGCTCCCAGCGCTTGGGCTTGGCGGGCTGGTTTTACCTCGCAGGTTTGGGCTGCCAGAAAGCGAATGACTTCGTCGCGCTCGGGGAGTTTTGAACAAGCGTGTAGTCGTCCGCCCTTGCGGCTGGCCAAGCCTAACAATTGGTCGAGCGAACGTGCAGGGCTGGCCAGGCGGGTGTCAATGGCGTGTGCCAGCCACATTCGAGTTGTTGGTGGCAGGGGTTGGCCCTGCACCAGCAGGGTACGTACTGCGCTGAGGGTTCGGGCGGCTTCGATCGGTTTCATGATCGGCCTTTTTTTTGGACGAGATGGATCATGCCCAAATGTTCCTTCGCCAGTGTGATGTATTGAAACGCTGCGTCCAAGTTAGGGGTGCTGAAGACTCCACACTTCAGGTGTGCGATGGCTTTTTCAAGCAGCGTTATGGTGTGGTCAATCTGCCGATGCTCTTCGGTAACGTAGGGGAAAAGTGATTCAATTTTCATAGCTAAATCGTATGGCTTTGGGGAGTTGCGGAGTTGCGGAGTTGCCTATGTGGCGGAGTTGCGCCCTAGCGCTATTTCGCGCCTCTTAGCACCCGTATGCACGTTTTTTTCTGAAAGTACCTTTTAAGGGGGGGGCCTGGCTGGCCCAGACCGACTGGCTGGTCGACACGGGCAGCGTCGCGCGATGCGATTCTTCGAGGGTTGCACTGCGCTTGCGTTGGTGTTGACGGCAGGCAGTCGCCGGGGCTGGCTGGCACCCCGTGGCACGCACCCTACTACCCACAAGACAGAACGACAAAAGGGACAAAAGCCCTGATTCGGAAAATGTGCAGTCTTTGGTGTGGGATACGGGTTTGGGGTTTTGTCCCTTTTGTCGTTCTGTCTTGTGTCTATAAGCGTATGGGCTGTAAGTCATTGATATATAAATAAATAAAGGTTAAAAATGCTTATTACGACAATACCGAATTCATGGACAATACAAGTGGATTCACGCGGATGATGGTCGATGGCCTGCCGGTGGTGGGTTTTTTGGTTTCTGTCCGGATGCAGTCGCGTGCCTTGAGTGAGTCCAATGCTTTTTTGAGTTTGTCAACGGTCTTGAATCGGTGCTCCATGGCCTTTTGCGCCTCGCGCTGGGTGAACTCTTCCAATTGGTTGCAGCGAATCCACTTCAACACAGCGATCACGTCCGCCTCGACCGCATCGGCCCCAAGCAGGCCGAACGCGGCCCGTGTGTGGGGTAGTAGCAGCCGCGCCAGTTTGATTGCCTGGTGCATGGATTCAAGGCTTACCGTGGTGGCGTTCAGGCCTTTGGATGCCAGCTCCAACAGTGCAGCGACTCGCGCCGTTGAACCGGGTAGCTTGCTTGTCCAGTCTCGAATCGCGTCGAACGCGCCGCCCTCGCCCTGTTGGTTTTCAATCTCTTGGCTAAAGTCTAGGAACACGTCTTCAGCCAGGTCATTCAAGAACAGGGATTTGGGCTTGGTGTCTGTCCCTGCCTCTGGTGGGTAGTCTGCCAACAGGTCAAACACTGCTGCCTCATAGGCCTCGCGGGTTCGCATGGGGATAACGTGGCGCTGTCTCACGTCACGCTTGCCCACGTTGGACACTGGCACTGCGTAGAAAAACCGCGCCATCAACCCGCTGGCCCTAAACTGGTTTGACCCTGCCAGGTCTGCCACGATGTCAGGCTGAATCATCAGGATTAGCGATATGCACGGGCGTGGTACGAACACCGACCGCGACTCGCGCTCAACCTTCAAACTGCTGCCCACATGGCCCTTCAGGAAAATGTCGAGGCTTGCGCCGCCCTTGGAATACAACCCGCCCAGGATGCGAAACAGGCCCGGCTCGTCCGAAAGTGCAGCCATGCGCCCACCGTTGTCAGACACCAGCCGCTGCATTGTCTCGGGCGTGGTGTCTTCGGTGAACAAGGTAGGTGCTCGCATAACGTCCGGCATTGCCAGTTCTTCAGCTTCTATTTCGTCGCGAATGGCTTTTATCTCGTCGCCTTTGGCTTTTGATGCCGCACTTTTCAGACCTTCGATACGCTTCAAAGTGGTTGATCTGATAGCCTCGTTGCGCACGATGCCGCGCCGCATTCTGTCTTTAAGCAGCTTTTCCCAGCGTAGTGGCGGAGCCTGAAATTCGCCCATAACGGCTGATTTACGAGTGCCGCTTGCGCTCACGCTCAGGCACCACAGCGCCAACACTTCGCGGTGTGACTTCAGGTCAATCTCGTATCGCCCTTGCAATAGCGTAGCCAGCACGCCCAGCGCTGCCAGTACGGCCATGGCCGGGGGCGTTTGGGTGTTGTCAGATACTGCTTGCGCAAACTCGCCCCATATTCCAGGCAGAATGTTGCACGGGATGTCTGGGGTTTTCAGCACGCCAGGTATTGACGGCTCAGGCCATGGCTGGGGCTCTGCGCTGGTGGTGTCGGTGGGGCTTGGTGCGTCCTGGTAAAAGGCAATGTCAGCATCGCTCAGTTCGGGCCAGGGTGGCAGGGCATCGCGCCGCGCTGGTACGTCAACGGGT
>JAIFMR010000035.1 GCA_020048255.1 Rhodoferax sp.
GCATGAGCCAGTTTGCCGACGGCGGCCTGCTGGCCACCAAACCCTATGTGAGCAGCGCCGCCTACATCGACCGCATGAGCGACTACTGCAACGGCTGCGCCTATGACAAAAAGCAGCGCCTGGGCGAGACCGCCTGCCCGTTCAACGCGCTGTACTGGGACTTTTACCAGCGCAACGCCGACAAACTCAAAAACAACCCACGCATTGGTATGGCTTACCGGCAACTGGCCAACATGCCGGCTGACGATCTGGCGGCGTTACAAGCCCAGGCCGAACGAACCCGCCAGCGGCTTGACGCGCTCTGAGCGTTGAACGGGCAGTGATCAACGCTGCTGGTTGTCGCTGCTGCGATCACCCGCGATCGTTGCGCATCATCCGTTCCAACTCGGCATTCAACCGGGCCAGCTCATCACGCAGTTGACGCCGCTCTTGCGAGGTCACCACACCATCGCGCTTGTATGCGGCTTCATGGCGGGCAATCTGGCGCTCACGGCTTTGCAATCTGCGCGCTTCGCGCTGGGTGATGCGACCAGAGCGCACGCCCTCATCAATGCGCTGGCTGATGTTGTTCTGGCGGTTGTCGATGCCGGGTGTGGTGCCAGCACTATTGGCCGGTGGTTGAACATAACTGTTGTTCATCATCAGGCGTTCCACTTCGTTACCAAGGCTGTCCACGTCCGCGCGCAACTGCTGGCGCTCTTGAGGTGTGGCAGTACCGTTGGCTTTGAAGCGGCGCTCTGTCAGGTCAATCTCGCGGTCACGGCGCAGCAGGTCTCTGGCCTCGGAGGGTGTGATGTGCCCAGACGCCATGCCCTGCTGTATGCGGGCACTGATGGCTTGCTGCGCACGGTCAAGGGCTGGCGTGTTGGTACCTTGCGCCATGACCGGCGCGATGCCCAGGCCTAAAAAGAGGGCAGAGGCAAGCAGCGAGGTGATGAAGAATTTTGATGTCATGATGTTTCCTGAGTTACCAGACGGTTCTGTGGGCACTTGCATGGTCTGCTTTGGCAGACTTGGGCAAGGGTTCACAGGCGCTGGATGCTTTTCAGCAGATGAAAGTTGGATCGACAACGGCCAGTTGCAGGTTTGCATTGACCCCATGCTTTTTCAACATGTGACCGGATCCTAATCAGGGCTCAGGAGGGTGTCTGTACGCGCCCGAACACAGGGCAAAATTTTCAGGCCAGCGCCATGCCCGGCCCACCCCGGCGGTTCAGCCTTTTCTGCGCAACTCGCGCTGCATGAACAGGTAAAGCCCTTCCACTTTTTCACGCGCCCATGGCGTTTTGCGTAAAAACTTCAGACTGGAGGCCAAGCTGGGGTCCAGCACAAAGCAGCGCACCGGAATCCGCGCGCCCAAACCTTCCCATCCATAGTGAGTCGACAGGGCGGTCACCATGGCCTCCAGGGTGACACCGTGCAAGGGGTTGCGGGGTTGGACTGTGCTGGCCTGCTTGGGAGCAGGCGCTGGCTGGGGTGGTGCTGCCCAGCATTACAGCCAAGCGCACAGCCAAGCGCAGGGGCCGGGGTCTGATGGCGCAGGGCCATGCCGAAAGATGCAGCCTGAGGCCTGTACGCCACTCGGCGTATTTATCAAAGTCAGGTGCCAACCTAAAGTCACTGCATCGCTGATGGAAGATCTGTATTCCCCAACGGGCTTTGACCCAGCGACAACGGTTTCATTAACTTTGGAGTAGCACACATGACATCTTTGAATTCACGTCGTTTCACGCTCAAGACACTCACTGCCGCCGTCGCACTGACAGGTCTGAGCGCCTTGCCTGCCTTTGCAGCTGACACCATCAAGGTCGGCATTTTGCACAGCTTGTCTGGCACCATGGCCATCTCGGAAACCGTGTTGAAAGACACCGTTTTGATGACGATTGATGAAATCAACGCCAAGGGCGGGGTGCTTGGCAAAAAGCTGGAACCTGTAGTGGTTGACATTGCGTCGGATTGGCCACTTGCCGCTGAAAAGGCCAAGCAACTTGTCAGTAAGGACAAAGTGGCGGTGACTTTTGGTTGCTGGACATCGTCTTGCCGCAAATCGGTGTTGCCTATATACGAAGAAGTCAATGCCCTGCTGTATTACCCCGTTCAGTACGAGGGTGAAGAACTGTCCAAAAACGTGTTCTACACCGGTGCCGCGCCGAACCAACAAGCGATTCCTGCCGTGGACTACCTGATGAGCAAAGACGGCGGTGCAGCCAAACGCTGGGTACTGCTGGGTACCGACTATGTGTATCCCCGCACCACGAACAAAATTCTGCGCGCTTACCTGAAATCCAAGGGTGTGAAAGACACCGACATCGACGAAAAGTACACACCGTTTGGCCACTCTGACTACCAAACCATCGTGGCTGACATCAAGAAGTTTTCCGCTGGTGGCAAAACCGCCGTGGTGTCCACCATCAACGGTGACTCCAACGTGCCTTTCTACAAGGAACTTGGCAACGCAGGTTTGAAAGCCAAGGATGTGCCGGTGGTAGCCTTCTCCGTGGGTGAAGAAGAGTTGCGCGGCGTGGATGCCAAACCGCTGGTGGGTCACCTGGCCGCCTGGAACTACTTCATGAGCATCAAGAACCCGACCAACACCGAATTTATCAAGAAGTGGACGGCTTATGCCAAAGCCAAGAATATCGCTGGTCACAAAGACAAACCACTGACCAACGACCCGATGGAAGCCACCTACATCGGTATCAACATGTGGAAACAAGCGGTTGAAAAAGCCAAGTCCACTGACACAGACAAGGTGATTGCGGCCATGGCTGGTCAGACCTTCAAAGCACCGAGTGGCATCATGAGCAAGATGGATGAGAAAAACCACCACCTGCACAAGTCAGTGTTCATTGGCGAAATCAAGGCCGATGGCCAGTTTAATGTGGTCTGGAAGACACCCGGCCCCGTGAAAGCCAAACCCTGGTCACCTTACGTCGACGGTAATGCTGGCAAGCCAGATGAGCCAGCAAAGAAGTAAAGATAAAAGTCAAGATTAGCTAGCTGTCACACATTCTGGGGTGCGTTTGTTGAAACGCCACCCCAGTTTTGTTTGACTCCCCCATTCGTCCTTCAGAGAGTTTGCCAATGCTCAGCCAATTGCTTCGATGGATAACATTAGCTTCTATTTTTATAGCTGGTTACGCACACGCTATAAGCGCTAACGAGGTAAAAGGAATCGCAATCGGTGAAACGGATGCGCGCATTGAGGCGCTGCATAAGGCGATGTTGATCGCTGATGACAAAACAGCGGCGTTTTTGCAGGCTTTGTCCGATGACGCAGTCAAGACCTCTGGCGACAAGGCCTACATCGTTAAAGACGACAAGGCGATTGATCCTGCCACAGGCACGGAAATGCCTCTGCCGGCCGATGCAGAAGATGTGATCAATAACAACCGCATGCGCGGCGAGCTGGACTCGGCGCTGGCGGCACTCAAACTTTTTTCCAAAGACGACACCGTCCGACAGGCCGCGGTGAAACAGCTGCAAAGTGATGCGGATGAATCCAAATTGCCGCTGATTGAAAAGGCGCTGGCCACCGAGCAAAACACCGCGATCAAGGCGCAACTGGGCATGGTGCGTGCGGCTGCCTTGCTCAACAGCAGCGACAAGGTCAAACGCCTGGAAGCCGCCAAGTTGCTGGCTGGCAGCGGCCAGGCCAATACCAAAACCATGTTGGTGGCACGCCTGCAAGAAGAGACCGAATCCGAGGTCAAGATTGCCCTGGGCGCGGCCTTGCGCCAGGTGGAGTCTGCCCTGGCCTGGGGGGACAAACTCGGTGCCGTGTTCAGCGGCATCAGCCTGGGATCTATCCTGCTGCTGGTCGCGCTCGGTTTGGCCATCACCTACGGGCTGATGGGTGTGATCAACATGGCGCATGGTGAGCTGATGATGATTGGCGCCTATGCAACCTATGTGGTGCAGGGTTTGTTCAGAACCTACCTGCCAGACGCGTTTGACTGGTATTTGCTGGCCGCGGTGCCGGTGGCGTTTTTGGCATCAGCCCTGATGGGTGCGGCGCTGGAACGCAGCGTAATTCGGTTTCTGTATGGCCGCCCGTTGGAAACCTTGCTCGCCACCTGGGGCATCAGCCTGATGTTGATGCAACTGGTGCGCACGGTGTTTGGTGCTCAAAACGTGGGGGTTGAAAACCCGTCGTGGATGAGTGGTGGGGTACAGGTGCTCGGCAATTTGTCGCTGCCTTACAACCGGCTGGTGATTATCGGTTTCGCCATTTTTGTGCTGGCCTCCGTGGCGTGGCTGATCAGCCAAACCCGCTTGGGCCTGTTTGTTCGTGGTGTGACGCAAAACCGGCCAATTGCCTCTTGTATGGGCGTGAACACGGCGCGGATTGACACCTACGCCTTTGCACTGGGTTCGGGCATTGCAGGGCTGGCCGGTTGTGCCTTGAGTCAAGTTGGCAATGTCGGGCCGGATCTGGGCCAGAGCTACATCGTGGACTCGTTCATGGTGGTTGTGATGGGTGGTGTTGGCCAGTTGGCGGGTACGGTGTACGCCGCCATGGGACTGGGCATCCTGAACAAGTTCCTGGAAGGCTGGGTGGGCGCCGTGTTGGCCAAGATTGCACTGCTGGTGTTCATCATCGTTTTTATTCAAAAGCGTCCTCAAGGCATTTTTGCCATGAAGGGCCGGAGCGCAGAAGCATGAGCCAATCCATGACCCCATCTCACATGTCGGTTGTTTTACCCACCAAAATCCCTTTACTGACAGGCAAAGGCTGGACGGCTTTTGTGTTTGCGTTGATCCTGGTGAGTGGCGTGGCCCCGATCCTTAACCTGCTGGTGCCAGAGACCAGTGTGTTCCACATGAGTGACTTTGCGGTGGGGGTATTGGGGCGGATTATGTGTTACGCGATCTGCGCGTTGGCGATGGACATGATCTGGGGTTATACCGGTATCCTGAGCCTGGGTCACGGACTTTTTTTCGCGCTGGGCGGTTACGTCATGGGCATGTATTTGATGCGCCAGATCGGACTGGATGGCAATTACAAAAGCGAGCTTCCCGACTTCATGGTGTTTCTGGACTGGAAAGAATTGCCCTGGCACTGGACGTTTTCTGACAGCTTCATCGCCACGTTATTCCTGATCATCGCGGTGCCGGGCATCGTGGCCTTTGTGTTTGGCTACTTTGCCTTCCGTTCACGCATCAAGGGCGTCTACTTTTCCATCATCACCCAGGCCATGACCTTTGCCGCGATGCTGTTATTTTTCCGCAATGAGACCGGTTTTGGCGGCAACAACGGCTTTACCGACTTCAAACGCATCCTGGACATTCCGATAGCCACACCCTCGATGCGCATGACGCTGTTTGTCATGACCGGCCTCACGCTGCTGGGCTTCTTTCTGATGGCACGCTGGTTGATCAACAGCAAGTTTGGCCGGGTGCTGCAAGCCGTGCGTGATGCCGAAACACGGGTCATGTTCAG
Organism: Rhodoferax sp.; assembly: GCA_020048255.1. Classification (GTDB taxonomy): domain Bacteria; phylum Pseudomonadota; class Gammaproteobacteria; order Burkholderiales; family Burkholderiaceae_C; genus Rhodoferax. Next base: position 5,444 of record JAIFMR010000035.1, read on the forward strand.
TGGTTACAA
>JAIFMR010000038.1 GCA_020048255.1 Rhodoferax sp.
GGTGCTGATCTGGAAAATGCCTTTTTTGTCGGCATCCTTGATCACCGGCACCATCAGGCCATTGGGTGTGTCGGCGGCAAAGCCGATGTGGAAATACTGCTTGTAGATCAGTGCATCGCCATCCAGGCTGCTGTTGAACTCAGGGTATTTCTTGAGCGCAGCCACGCAGGCCTTGATCAAGAAGGCCAGCATGGTTACCTTGACACCACTCCTCTCGTTCTCTTTGTTGGTCGAAACCCGGAAAGACTCCAGATCGGTGATGTCGGCATCGTCATGGTTGGTGACGGCCGGAATCATGATGGCGTTGCGCAACAGGTTGGCGCCGCTGATCTTTTTGATGCGGCTCATCTCCTTGCGCTCAATCGGGCCAAACTTGGCAAAGTCCACTTTGGGCCAGGGGATCAGACCCAGGCCGGCACCGTCGTTGCCAGAATTGGATGCAGCTGGCTTGGCGCTTGCCTGAGCAGCTACAGTCTGAATAGCGCCACTCATCACCGAACGGGTAAATGACTGGATGTCCAGGTCGGTGATGCGACCTTTCAAGCCACTGCCTTTGACTTCCGCCAGTGGCACACCCAACTCGCGGGCAAACTTGCGCACCGAGGGGGATGCGTGGGGCAGACCCACGGGCACCGTGGTGGGGTTATGCGCAGGCACAGCCAGCACCGCTGCGCTTTGAATTGCTACCGAAGAGATAGCTGCTTGCGCAGGTGCGACGGGGGCTACAGCCACATTGGACTCCGAAGCAACTGTAACGGCCGGACTTTCTACCGGCGCAGCTACTGTCGCCGACCCTTCCAGTATCGCCAGCAAGTCGCCAATGTTGACCTTGTCGCCCAGCTTGACCTTGAGCTCTTTGATCACACCCGCCGTGCTCGACGGGATTTCCATAGACGCTTTATCGGACTCCACAGTGATCAGGCTTTGCTCTAACTTGACGCTGTCGCCCACCTTGACCATGACCTCGATGACGGTCACATCCTTGAAGTCACCAATATCAGGGACACGCACCTCGACCGGTCCACCACTGACTGCAACTGAAGGTGTAGCCGTCTGCGCTGGTTCCATAGGGGCTACAGCCTGATTTGACGTAGAAACTGCTGCAGATGCCACCGCAGCCGCTACAGGTGCCGCTGCTTCTGCTGCGCCCTGCACTTCCAGCGTCAGTACCACTGAGCCTTGTTTCACCTTGTCGCCCAAAGTCACCTTGATGTCCTTGACGACACCGGCGTGGCTGGAGGGGATTTCCATCGATGCCTTGTCAGACTCGACCGTGATAAGGGACTGCTCTGCCTTCACGCTGTCGCCGGGCTTGACCAGCAGTTCTATGACGGCGACTTCGTCGAAGTCGCCAATGTCGGGAACCTGGATTTCTAGTGTTGCCATGTTGTTCATCCTATTCAGTTGGGGTCAGAGCACATTTGCTGCGCAAAGTGATCTGACCCACAAGGTTTCAGTCGAGTTGAGGTCAGAGCAAATGTGCTGCGCAAAGTGGTCTGACCCACAAAGTTGTTCTCATGCTCAGGCGTAAAGCGGGTTGATCTTGTCAGCCTGGATGCCATATTTGGCAATGGCCTCTGCAACCTTGGACACTGGCACCAGACCGTCTTCGCTCAACGCCTTCAGCGCAGCGACCACGATGTAATGGCTGTTGATTTCAAAGTGCTCGCGCAGTTTGGAGCGGAAGTCGCTGCGGCCAAAGCCGTCGGTGCCCAGCACCTTGTAGGTCCGGCCCTTGGGAATGAACGAACGAATCTGCTCGGCATAGGCCTTGATGTAGTCGGTTGACGCCACCACCGGGCCGTTGGATGCGCCGAGTTGCTGTGCCACAAACGACACTTGCGGTGCAGCCGTGGGGTGCAGCAGGTTGTGTCGCTCACAGGCTTGGCCGTCGCGTGCCAACTCATTGAAGCTGGGGCAACTCCAGACGTCGGCTTGCACACCCCAGTCCACAGCCAAAAGTTTTTGCGCCACAAAACTTTCGCGCAGAATGGTGCCTGAACCCAGCAACTGCACACGCGGGCCGGCCGCACCTTCGGCACCAGGCTTGCACAAATACATGCCTTTGATGATTTGCTCTTCAGTGCCAGGGATCAGGCCCGGCATGGCGTAGTTTTCGTTCAACAACGTCAGGTAATAGAAGACGTTGTCTTGTTTCTCGACCATGCGTTTCAAACCGTGGTGCAGGATGACGCCCACTTCATGCGCAAAAGTCGGGTCGTAGCTGACGCAGTTCGGAATCGTTCCCGCCAAAATATGGCTGTGGCCGTCTTCATGCTGCAGGCCTTCGCCATTGAGCGTGGTGCGCCCCGAGGTTCCACCGAGCAAGAAGCCGCGCGCTTGCATGTCACCGGCTGCCCAAGCCAGGTCGCCAATGCGCTGGAAGCCAAACATCGAGTAGTACACATAAAACGGCACCATGATGCGGTTGCTGGTGGAGTAGCTGGTGGCCGCCGCAATCCAGCTGGCCATGCCACCGGCTTCGTTGATGCCTTCCTGCAGAATCTGTCCTTTGACGTCTTCTTTGTAGTACATGACCTGGTCTTTGTCGACCGGGGTGTATTGCTGGCCGGCCGGGTTGTATATACCAATTTGGCGAAACAGCCCTTCCATACCAAAGGTGCGTGCCTCGTCCACCAAAATGGGCACCACACGCGGACCCAACGCCTGGTCACGCAGCAGTTGGGTCAGAAAACGCACATACGCTTGCGTGGTGGAGATTTCACGGCCTTCTGCGGTGGGCTCCATCACACTCTTGAAGTTGTCCAACGCGGGCACGGTGAAGTGCTCGTCCGCCTGGGTGCGGCGGTGCGGCAGGTAGCCACCCAAGGCTTTGCGGCGCTCGTGCAGGTAGCGCATCTCGGGCGTGTCGTCAGCCGGTTTGTAAAACGGAATGTCCTTGATCTGGCTGTCAGGCACCGGAATGTTGAAACGGTCCCGAAACGCCTTGATGTCGTCATCCGTGAGCTTTTTGGTCTGGTGCACGTTGTTTTTGCCTTCACCACTCTTGCCCATGCCAAAACCCTTGACGGTTTTGATCAGCAGCACAGTCGGCTGGCCCTTGTGGTTCACCGCAGCATGGTAGGCCGCGTAGACCTTTTGTGGGTCATGGCCGCCGCGGCGCAGGTTCCAGATGTCGTCGTCGCTCAATTTGGCGACCATTTCCAGGGTTTTCGGGTCCCGGCCAAAGAAGTTCTTGCGCACAAACGCACCATCATTGGCCTTGAAGGCCTGGTAGTCGCCGTCCAGCGTGTCCATCATGATCTTGCGCAAGGCACCATCTTTGTCGCGCGCCAGCAAAGGGTCCCAGTTGCTGCCCCACAGCAGTTTGATCACGTTCCAGCCCGCACCACGGAAGGTGCCCTCCAACTCTTGCACAATCTTGCCGTTGCCGCGCACCGGGCCATCCAGGCGCTGCAGATTGCAGTTGATGACAAACACCAGGTTGTCCAGGTTTTCGCGTGCTGCCAAGCCAATCGCCCCCAAGGATTCCACTTCATCCATTTCACCGTCGCCACAAAATACCCAGACCTTGCGGTTCGCGGTGTTGGCAATGCCACGGGCGTGCAGGTATTTCAAAAACCGCGCTTGGTAAATTGCCATCAGTGGCCCTAAGCCCATGGACACGGTGGGGAACTGCCAGAACTCAGGCATCAGCTTGGGGTGGGGGTAACTTGACAAGCCCTTGCCACCGGTTTCCTGGCGGAAGTTCAGTAACTGCTCTTCACTCAGGCGCCCTTCAAGGTAGGCACGGGCATAGACACCGGGTGCCACATGCCCTTGTATATAGAGGCAGTCGCCCCCGTGGTTCTCGCTCTCGGCATGCCAGAAGTGGTTAAAGCCGGCGCCAAACATGTGCGCCAGCGAGGCAAACGAGCCAATGTGGCCACCCAGATCGCCACCGTCTTCCGGGTGATGCCGATTGGCCTTGACCACCATGGCCATGGCGTTCCAACGCATGTAGGCACGCAGGCGCTCTTCAATCTCGATGTTGCCGGGGCAACGCTCTTCCTGGTCGGTTTCAATAGTGTTGACATACCCGGTATTGGCCGAAAACGGCATGTCCAAGCTGTTTTGGCGGGCATGCTCCAGCAACTGTTCCAGCAAAAAGTGGGCGCGCTCGGGGCCTTCACTTTGGATGACAGCGCTCAATGCGTCCATCCATTCACGGGTTTCCTGGCTGTCCACATCCATGGCTGTGGTTCCGGCTTGCTTCACGGATTCTGATGACATGCGTGTCTCCTGTTATGTGGGGGCCAATATTAGTGGCGTCTGGCTGGTTTGTCGCGGAAGAAATTCTAAAGGCCTTTTTAATTTATTTCAAATAGTGTTTTATGAATTCATAATATGGAATATTGATCAGAATGAATTGATGAATAAAGCTTCTACACTTGACGCCATGCCCTTGATGCCCTATCTGGAAAACATCAGTCCTGCCAAGCTCACGCCTGTGTCGCGAATCCGCCGCTGGTGGGCTTCTCAAAGCCCGCATCGGCAAGACCGCTTTGCCATGCTGGCCCCGCTGGCCGCGGTCATGTTGTTTCTGGTGGCCATTCTTTCGGCTTTTGCTTACCTGCGTTTTGAAGAGATTGCACGCGAGCGTGAAGCCATTCACCGCGACGTGGAATACACACAGCAACGGCTGCGGCTGAGGTTGCTGGAGCAACAAGAGCAGTTCATGCGCTTCTCACGCGAGGTAGCCAGCCGCGAAATTTCACACGCCGACTTTGTCGCCCGTGCCGAAGCCTTCACCACACAGTACCCTGAACTGCAAAGCCTCACCTGGATGGATGAAAAGCAGCGCGTGCGCGTCAGCTTTGACCCCAGTGGCGAGGTCAGTCGTCTGTTGAAATCCGAAGCATCCAGTGCCCAAGACTCGCAGATGCTGATCAACTTCAAGTTGACCCGGGATCTGCTGATACCCATCTATTCCTCACCGCGTAAGGATACCGAAGGCACCACCCGCCTGCAATTGCATTTGCCTGTGATCGACAAAACCCGGTTCAAGGGTGACTTGCTGGCGCAGTACTCGGTGGATGGACTGTTCAGGTACGGCATACCCGATGAAATCAGCTCCAAATATGCAGTGTCGTTCCATGACGCCGATGGCAAGGTGCTGGCCGGCTCTTTGCTCAAAGAAAAGTCACTGACGCGGCACTTGTTGCCTTGGGCTAATCCGATCAATGCTTATGAATTGCCCATTTCCCCCATCGGCAACGGGCTGACTATCCGGGGCCAGGCCTACCGAACTTCACCGGGCGTGATTGGCAGCGCCTTGTTTTGGCTGGTGATCGTGCTCAGCGCCATCACCGCCTGGTTGCTACTGGCCAACTGGCGCCACACCCGGCGGCGCATCCAAGCGCAAGACGCATTGGTGCGCGAAACCGCCTTTCGCCGGGCCATGGAAAATTCCATGCTCACCGGCATGCGTGCTTTGGACATGCAAGGGAAGATCACTTACGTCAACGCCGCTTTTTGCAGCATGACCGGTTGGACTGAGGAAGAATTGGTAGGCAAGACTGCACCCTTTCCCTACTGGCCCGACCAGGACCATGATTTCCTGAAGACCCGCCTCTCTGAAGAGTTGGCAGGGCAAATTCAACCCAGTGGCATCCAGTTTCGCGTCAAACGCAAAGATGGGGAAATCATCGAAGCGCGGCTGTACGTCTCGCCGCTCATAAACGCCTTTGGCCAGCAAACCGGTTGGATGACCTCCATGACCGACATCACGGAGCCGAACCGGGTGCGTGAGCAACTTGCTGCATCGCATGAACGATTCACCACCGTTCTGGAAGCGCTGGATGCTTCTATTTCTGTAGCGCCGTTGGGGAGCAACGAGCTTTTGTTTGCCAACAAACTGTACCGCCTATGGTTTGGCACCGAGGCACAAGGCCATTTGCAATTGGTGGCTGAAGCGGGGGTGCCTGCATTGACGATTGGCGACGAAAGCAGTGACACGGTGGATGTATTTGCCGGCCTGCCCACAGATCATCTGGCCGACAAAGAGGCTGAAAGTGCCGAAATTTACCTGGGTAGCCTCGGCCGTTGGCTGGAGGTTCGCACCCGTTACCTGAGCTGGGTCGATGGGCGTCTGGCCCAGATGGTGATTGCTACCGACATCACGGCACGCCGCAGTGCCGAAGAACAGGCCGAAATTCAGGCCGAGCGCGCCCAGGCGTCCAGCCGCCTGATCACTATGGGTGAAATGGCCTCCAGTGTGGCGCATGAACTCAACCAGCCGCTCACTGCCATCAACAACTATTGCAACGGCATGGTGTCACGCATCAAGTCGCAGCAAATCACCACGGAGGAGCTGTTAGGCGCACTAGAAAAGACTGCGCGCCAGGCGCATCGGGCGGGCCAGATCATTCAGCGTATACGTTCCTTCGTGAAGCGCAGCGAGCCCAACCGATCGATTGCCAGCGTGGCCACCATGGTGGCTGAGGCCATGGAACTGGCCGAAATTGAACTGCGCCGACGCAACGTGAAGCTGTCCCAATACGTGGCGCCAGGCTTGCCCAATGTGCTGGTGGACCCCATCTTGATCGAGCAAGTTCTGCTCAATTTGCTGAAGAACGCTGCTGAATCGATCGATGCAGCGCAAAGGCCCACGGCGCAACGATTGGTGAAGCTGCGTGTAGCCCACGCTTTGGTCGAGGACAAGCCGGTGATCGAGTTCATGGTGACAGACAGCGGCCAGGGTATTGCGCCGGATGTCATGGCGCGTTTGTACGAAGCGTTTTACTCCACCAAGCCCGAGGGCATGGGCATCGGCTTGTCGCTGTGCCGCTCGATTGTGGAGTCCCACCTGGGGCGTATGAAGGCAGAGAACCTCTACAATGGTGAAGCCATCACTGGATGCTGTTTTACATTCTGGATACCCAACCCGGACCCCCAATCAGCTGCGCTCATCAAGCGCTCTGAACAACTAGGATTTCAGGTGTCGCCATGAGTTTGATCCCCAAAAAAGGTACGGTTTATGTCGTTGACGACGACGAGGCTGTCCGTGATTCATTGCAATGGATGCTCGAAGGCAAAGACTACCGGGTGCGTTGCTTTGACTCCGCCGAGTCTTTCCTGAGTCGATTTGACGCACGCGAAGTCGCGTGCTTGATTGCGGACATCCGCATGGATGGCATGACCGGCCTCGAGCTGCAAAACAAATTGCTGGAAGTCCACTCGCCGCTGCCGCTGGCTTTCATCACCGGACACGGCGATGTTCCCATGGCCGTGGACACCATGAAAAAAGGCGCCATGGATTTCATCCAGAAGCCCTTCAATGAAGAGCAATTGGTGCCTCTGGTTGAACGCATGTTGGAGCAGGCCAAGGAATCCTTTGCCGAATACCAGAACGCGATCAACCGCGATGCCTTGATGGCGCGCCTGACGCTGCGCGAATCCCAGGTGCTGGAGCGCATCGTGGCAGGTCGCCTGAACAAACAAATTGCCGACGACTTGGGCATCAGCATCAAGACAGTTGAAGCGCACCGCGCCAATATCATGGAGAAGCTCGGTGCCAACACGGTGGCTGACCTGCTGAAAATCGCGCTCGGCCCCAACGCCGTGAAAGCTTGATCGTCTGGCACGTTTTCAGCTATATTATTGATAGATAACTATGCCAGCCAGGGTTGAACTGGCTGGCTTTTTCATTGATGGAATGATGATGAACACTCCCGTCCAAGGCGCCCAAATCATTGATGGCGTTGTGCTTTCCCAAAAACTTCGTGCCGAAGTGACGCTGCGTGTCCAGGCCCTGAAAGCTCGGGGCATCACGCCTGGCCTGGCGGTGGTTCTGGTCGGTGAAAACCCAGCCAGCCAGGTGTATGTGCGCAACAAGGTCAAGGCTTGCCAAGATAGCGGCCTGCATTCGGTGCTGGAAAAATACGATGCCGATATGACTGAGGTTGCCTTGCTGGAGCGCATTGACGCCCTGAACCAGGACCCCAGCATTCACGGCATTTTGGTGCAGTTGCCTGTGCCTGCCCACATTGATGCCAGCAAAGTCATCGAAGCGATTTCACCCGCCAAGGACGTGGACGGTTTTCATATTGCCAGTGCCGGTGCCTTGATGACGGGCATGCCAGGTTTCTGGCCCTGCACGCCTTATGGTTGCATGAAGATGTTGGAGTCGATTCATTTTGATCTCAAGGGTAAGCACGCGGTCGTGATTGGCCGTAGCAACATCGTGGGCAAGCCCATGGCCTTGATGCTGCTGCAAAAAAATGCCACCGTGACCATTTGCCACAGTGCCACCAAAGACCTCAAAGCCATGACCTTGCAGGCTGACCTGATCGTGGCAGCGGTCGGCAAGCGCAATGTGTTGACCCAAGACATGGTCAAACCCGGTGCCGTGGTGCTGGACGTGGGCATGAACCGTACCCCCGAAGGCAAGTTGTGTGGCGACGTCGACTTTGAAGGCGTTCGCCAGGTCGCCAGTGCCATTACCCCAGTACCAGGTGGGGTTGGCCCCATGACCATTACCATGTTGCTGGTCAACACGCTTGAAGCCGCCGAACGCGCCAGTCAGTCTCACGCCTAATCGATCTCATTGATTTTTATGACCAATCCCCTGCTCTCCTTTGACGACTTGCCCCGATTTGACGAGATTCGACCAGAACACGTTGAACCGGCCATCGACTTGCTTCTGGCTCAGGCCAACTCCGCGCTGGAGACGGTGACCGGCGCAGACTTTCAACCCAGCTGGGCCGCCATTGCGGGTGTGCTGGACGTCGCCACCGAACAACTCTCGCGTGCCTGGGGCGTGGTGAGCCACCTCAACAGCGTGGCCGACACGCCCGAGCTGCGCGCCGCGTTCAATGCGGCCCTGCCCAAAGTGACCGAGTTCTATACCCGTTTGGGGGCGGATGAGCGGCTTTACGCCAAGTACAAGTCGATTGCGCCAGAGAGTCTGTCCCCTGAGCAATCACAAGCCCACAAAAATGCCATGCGCAACTTTGTGCTGGGGGGTGCCGACTTGCAAGGTACCGACCGAATCCGCTTTGCACAAATTCAGGAACGCCAAGCCGCGGTGAGTCAAAAATTCAGCGAAAACGCCCTGGACGCAACCGACGCTTTTGCGTACTACGCCACGCTGCATGAGCTCGACGGGGTCCCGTCTGACATCCTGCAAACCGCCCAATCGGCCGCACAGGCCGACGGTAAAGAAGGCTACAAGTTAACTCTGAAAATGCCTTGCTATCTGCCAGTGATGCAGTTCGCCAGCAACAGTGCCTTGCGCGAGCAGCTGTATCGTGCTTACGTAACACGTGCCTCAGACCAATCGGGTGATGACAGCCGGCAGTTTGACAACTCCGCACTCATCAATGAACTCTTGGCCCTGCGGCTGGAAGAAGCCCAGCTGCTGGGCCATGCCAATTTTGGTGCGCTGTCGGTGGTCCCAAAAATGGCCGAGTCGCCCCAACAAGTCGTTGATTTCCTGCGCGACCTGGCCCAACGCGCCCGACCCTTTGCTCAGCAGGATGTGGCGGACTTGCGAAGTTTTGCCAAAGAACATCTGGCACTGGACAACCCCCAGGCGTGGGATTGGCCTTACATCAGTGAAAAACTGAAGGAAGCACGCTACTCTTTTAATGAGCAAGAGGTCAAACAATACCTGCCACTGCCCAAGGTGCTGGCGGGACTTTTCAAAATTGTGGAAACCCTGTTTGAGGTGCAGATCCGCCCCGACCATGCTGCGGTGTGGCACGAGGACGTTCGCTTTTTCCGCATTGAGCGTGCCGCTCTCGCAACTGGCGATCAGGGTGCGACGCTGGTGGGCCAGTTTTACCTGGACTCAGCAGCGCGCAACGGCAAGCGCGGCGGCGCCTGGATGGACGACGTGCGTGCACGCTGGCTGCGCCCGGACACACAGCAGCTACAAACACCAGTGGCGCATTTGGTGTGCAACTTTGCTTCCAGCGTTGCAGGCAAACCGGCTTTGTTGACGCACGACGACGTCACCACGCTGTTCCATGAATTCGGCCACGGCCTGCATCACATGCTGACCCAAGTCAATGAGCGCGATGTGTCGGGCATCAGCGGCGTCGAGTGGGATGCGGTCGAGCTGCCCAGTCAGTTCATGGAAAACTTCTGCTGGGAATGGGATGTGCTCAAAAACATGACCTCCCATGTCGACACCGACGAACCACTACCGCGCGCCTTGTTCGACAAGATGCTGGCCGCCAAAAACTACCAGAGTGGCATGCAAACGCTGCGCCAGATCGAGTTTTCTCTGTTTGACATGTTGTTGCACACCCAGCATGATCCGGCTCAAAACATCATGCCCTTGCTGCAACAAGTGCGGGATGAAATTGCGGTTTTGCCAACCCCAAGTTGGTCGCGCACGGCGCATACGTTCAGCCATATTTTTGCCGGGGGTTATGCAGCGGGTTACTACAGCTACAAATGGGCTGAAGTGCTCAGCAGTGACGCGTATGCTGCCTTTGAAGAAACCATGGGGTCGGACGGACTGCCCAGCATTGACATGGGCCGTCGCTATCGGCAAGCCATTCTTGAAGCCGGTGGCAGCCGCCCGGCCATCGAGTCATTCAAAGCATTTAGAGGACGTGAACCCACGCTGGACGCACTCCTGCGACACCAGGGTATGGTTCAAGCCAGTTAAGGAGGACGTATGTCAAACCCGGCCTTAGAAACCTTTGCACCGCCCGCCCCGTTCAAAGCGAGGACGCGCACACTGTCGGCCCTGTTGTGCACTTGTATGCTCACGGCACTGGCCCCCACCGGTGCTGATGCGCAAACTGTTTACCGCACCGTAGGGCCGGATGGCCGCGTGACTTTTTCAGATACGCCGCCCGCCACGCCAGGCAAAGTCACCCCCGTCACACCCGGATCGAGAGACAGTGAAGCACAGGGAGCGGGATTGCCCTACGAGCTGCGTCAAATCGTGGCCAAGTATCCGGTGACGATTTACACCTCGGCGGCGTGTGCGCCTTGTGACGACGGGCGCAACCTGCTGCGTAAGCGGGGTGTCCCCTACACAGAAAAAACTGTCAGCACCGCGGAAGACGCCGACTCGCTCAAAAACTTGAGCAACAGCACGTCCTTGCCCATCCTGACGATCGGTGCCCAACAGCTCAAGGGTTTTTCCTCACCGGAATGGACTCAGTACCTGGATGCAGCTGCGTACCCAGATGGCAGCAAATTGCCCCCGGGCTATCGCAATCCGGCGCCTACGCCCTTGGTTGCGGTGCAGGCACCGGCAATAGTCGCTCCAGCGGCCAGCACACCGGCCGAGTCACAAGTTCGGCCTGGCCCAACGCCGACGCCTCGGCCCAACCCCGCTAATCCGGCGGGTATTCAGTTCTGAAGCGTCAGGCCGGCAAAGCGATTTGCTGGTTCACACTGAGCAGATAGTCGTTAAAAATGTGCTCAGCACTCAGCAATTGGTAGCTTCCGTCGGCGTTTTTGCGGGTGGTGTCTTTCAGACGGTAGGTGTAGTGCCCGCACGTCCATAGCTTGAAGTTGCGCATCTGCGTGCACAAACAGGTCTTGTCCATGACCTTGATGTTCTTGCCATCCGGGTGCAAAGCCAACTCACGGTTGTAAGACGTGATGTAAGCGCAGTTGCCATTGCCGTCCAGCAAGTAGCCGTAAGACTCGCAATTCGGGCGAATACCGTCACCAATCGCCGGTGATCCCTTGAGCATGCGCATGGGGTAACCGGTGGGGGAAATGGTGTTGACTTCAATGTCGTCTTCGCTGGCGCGGTAGTAGTCTTGCTTGACGTTGTCTGGCAGTCCGCACTCCTTCGCCACCGTGAAGCGGGTCGCGACCTGCACCGCCGCCGAGCCGGTTTCAAGAAACGACACCGCGTCACTGCCGGTAAAAATACCGCCCGCTGCAATCACTGGAATATTGAGTTGCTCAGTCTTCACAAACTCGATCACCTCGGCAATGATGGTGGCCAGATCGTATTGGGCCCAGTCCAGGCCAAATCCAAGGTGCCCTCCGGCCAGCGGGCCTTCCACAATCACGTAGTCTGGCTTGCGATCGAGTCGGGCGTTCTTACGCAAAAACAATTGCAGCGCGCGCACCGACGACACGATGATGCCCAGCTTCGCATCACGAAAACGCGGGTGATCCGCAATCAGGCCAAACGACCCCAAGTGCAAGCCCGCACTCAGGGTGATGCCGTCAATGCCGGCGTCCAGCGCCGAGGCCATGCGCACCTGCAGCGTCTCACGCGGGCCATTCATGGTGAGCTTTTCCATGCAGTTGACAAAAATCAGGCCATCGCCCTTTTTGGCTTCCATGGTGGCGCCCACATGGCGTCGCGTGGCCTCCGCCAGAATATCCAGGTCAAACTTGACTTCGGACTTGTCGGCATTGAGGATGTTGTGCTTGTAAAGTTTGGTCTTGTCCTTGACAAAACTGGTGTCAAAACGGCGGTCCGACACATCATTGACCATGGCATCAGAAATATGCCCGATGCCGCCTAAACGGGCAGTTTCCAGTGCCAGCTCGGCCGTGGAGATGTCTACTCCCATACCGCCGACGATGATCGGCACAATTTCTTTTTTTCCGAACTTCAGGCGAAAATCATCAACACGTTTCATGCAAATCCTTGAGCCGTTGGGCTCCTTCAGTGAGGCCTCATGCGGGCCAGACCCGGGCAAACAATCCAGGTGAAGAAGCGATCAATCATCAAGACAAAATAGTCTTTTCTGACCACAATTCTACCCGGCACCCCTGGCTCAACTGTGACAAACACAATACCCATGACGCTGACAATACCAGCTGCTTTTTTCTGCTCCATCGTCTGTTCAATCGTCTGATTCACCACGCTCCACATACACCATGGCCACATCCCCAAAGGCAACTAAACCTCCGCAATCCCTCAAGGGGGTGCGCATTCTCAGCTTGAGTCTGAACCTGCCCGGGCCTGCCGCCCTGCAGCGCTGCCGCCAAATGGGTGCCACCTGCATCAAGTTGGAACCACCCGCTCCACCCGGAGCCCACGCCGGGATCACCGGTGACCCCATGAGCAGCTACAGCCGCACCGCTTACGACGACCTGCACCAGGGGGTCCGCATCGCCACGGTCAATCTGAAAACCGAGCAGGGTCAAAGCGCGCTACACCGTGAACTGACCCGGGCGCACGTGCTGCTCACCTCTTTTCGTCCCGGTGCGCTGGCCAAACTCGGGCTGGACTGGAAAACACTTCACAAGCGCTACCCAACGCTGTCCATGGTGGCTATTTTTGGCGCCCTCAGGGACCGGGCCGAGGAACCCGGCCATGACCTGACTTACCAAGCCGAAAACGATTTGATCACGGGCCTGAATCTGCCCGCCACGCTGTATGCGGACATGGGCGGCGCACTGAGCGCGAGCAATGCTATCTTGCAAGCCGTGCTGCTGCAGCGTCAAAAGGCCAAGGGCAGCCTGTTTGAAGTGGCGCTGTCTGACGCAGCCGCCTACCTGGCGCTCCCCCACAGCTGGGGCGTCACTCTTCCAGGCACCGTGCTGGGTGGCGGGCATGCCGGATATCGCGTCTACCCCTGCAAAAATGGCCGTGTGGCAATGGCGGCCTTGGAGTCGCATTTCGCCAAATCACTGTGCACAGCCGCCGGTATTGAGTGGGCTGGCCCGGCCACCATGCTGGCAGCGCCAACGCACGACCAGGTAGCGAGTTTCTTGTCAACCCGCACCCGCAAGGCGCTGGAAGCCTTGGCGATCAAGCACGATATTCCGCTGCAAACGCTTCCAAAGTCATAGCTACCTGCGCTTATCTATCCTGGGCTAGAGCCACATTTTCTATAGAATTTGAAGCAGTACGATGGCGCGAGCCTCGATGGCTTGGCCCTGGCCCACTGGCCCCATCTTCTCGGCGGTCTTGGCCTTGACATTGACCTGATTCATTTCAAGGCCCAGCGTTTGCGCAATCTGCACACGCATGGCGGGGATGAAAGGCATCAACTTGGGCGCTTGGGCGATGATGGTGCTGTCCACATTGCCAATCTCAAAGCCTTTGGCCCGGACTCGCTGGGCTGCTTCTGCCAGCAACAGGCTTGAATTGGCCCCCTTGAACTGCGCATCGGTATCCGGGAAATGCATACCAATGTCGCCCAGTGCGGCTGCCCCCAATAGGGCGTCGGTGATGGCGTGCAATAGCGCATCAGCATCCGAATGACCCAGCAGCCCCAGGTGATACGGCACTTCAACACCGCCCAACATAAGCTTGCGGCCAGCGACCAGCGCGTGGATGTCCCAACCCTCACCGATTCTGAAATTCATGGATAGTTCTTTTGATGAAAACTAGGCTTGGCGGCTTTGCAACACCGCCTGCGCCAGTTCAAAGTCTTGTGGGTAAGTCACCTTGAAGTTTTGGGCGCTACCAGCCACCAGCTTCGGACTCAGACCCATGGCCTCAATCGCGCTGGACTCGTCAGTGACCGCGTCACCAGCCAACTCCAGGGCTTCAAGCAAACTGCCAATGCGAAACATCTGCGGCGTTTGCGCCAGCCACTTGTCAGCGCGTGGCAACGTGGCAGCCACCCTGCCGCCCAAGGACACCTTCAGCGTGTCTGGCATGGCCAGCGCCAGCAGGCCGCCCACCTCATCACTCAGACAGGCATCAAGCAACTGGTTGATTTGCTCAGGGGTGATCAGGCAACGGGCGGCGTCGTGCACCAGCACCCAGTCATGGGCTACAGCACCTTCATCCAGCAAGGCATTTAGACCATTAAAAACGCTTGTAGCCCTCGTGGAACCTCCGCAAGCAGCTATT
>JAIFMR010000004.1 GCA_020048255.1 Rhodoferax sp.
TGGTCATCAGATGGCCTACGTTGCGCACAAACATCAATGAGCGACCATGCAGACGCACCGGCTTTTTACCATCTGGCGCGGTGTACAAACGATCTGCGTTGAGGCCTCGTGTGAAGGTTTTAGTTCCTTTGGCGACTTCTTCGGTGAGCGTGCCTTTAAGGATACCCAGCCAGTTGCTGTAGGCCAGCACCTTGTCGTCGGCATCCACTGCCGCCACGGAGTCTTCCAGGTCCAGAATGGTGGACAGCGCAGCTTCCATGACCAGATCCGAGACGCCGGCCGGGTCGCTAGCACCAATCGGTGTGCCACGGTTGACGATCAGGTCCAGGTGCAGACCATTGTGTTCAAACAGGACCGATGTGGGTGCCTTGGGTTCGCCCTGGAAGCCAACGAATTGGTCGGTGTCTGCCAGACTGGTGTTGCTGCCGTCGGCAAGTTTTACCGCCAGTTTGCCAGCTTTCACGCTGTATGCGACCGAATCAATGTGAGAACCCTTGCGCAGAGGCGCACAGCGGTCCAGCCCATGGCGGGCGTATTCGATCACCTTGGCGCCGCGCTTGGGGTTGTAGCCGCCCTTTTTACCCACTTTTTCGCAACCTTTTTCTTCGCTGAGCACATCGGTGCCGTACAAGGCGTCATACAGGCTGCCCCATCGGGCGTTGGCTGCATTCAGGGCATAACGAGCGTTCAGAATGGGAACGACCAACTGCGGGCCGGCTTGTTTGGCTAGTTCGGCATCCACGTTACCCGTCGTGATACGGGCCTTTTTAGGCGCCGGTACCAAGTACCCAATCTTCTCTAGAAATGTGCGGTAAGCGGGGATGTCCGTCACCGGACCAGGATGCGCCTGATGCCAGGCATCCAGCTCCAGCTGCAGACGATCTCGCTCTGCCAGCAGAGCGATGTTTTTGGGCGCCAGGTCAGCCACGATGGCATCAAAGCCTTTCCAGAAGCTCGCTGGTGTCACCCCAGTTTCAGGAAGTACTTGAGTCTCAATGAATTGGCACAGGTTGGCGGCCACTTGCAGGCGGTTTTTGGTGATGCGTTCAGTCAT
Organism: Rhodoferax sp.; assembly: GCA_020048255.1. GTDB lineage: Bacteria > Pseudomonadota > Gammaproteobacteria > Burkholderiales > Burkholderiaceae_C > Rhodoferax. Next base: position 1,055 of record JAIFMR010000004.1, read on the forward strand.
GGTGGTTCAGCTCGGGTGGGGTGAATAAAGTAAGCGCCATAAAGGCAAGGTCAAACAGGTCGCAGTCGCCTTGAGTGGGCGAGGTTCGAAGCGCTTGCAACCCCATATTTTAAAGAAAGCCCACCCGTTGATTGAATCTGCACCGCACGGCGCTGCTGTGACAAAAAGACAGGTAATTGCGGCATGGTGCACGAGGCTGGGAAATAATGCAGGACTGCCCTCAGATGGATTATCGTTACAACGCCCATTGACATGAATCAAGCTGCAACTTCCGCACCGCTCCATGCGCTCCCATTGCAGGGCCTGCGTGTCGTCGAATTCACCCACATGGTGATGGGGCCAACTTGTGGCATGGTGCTGGCTGATATGGGGGCCGAAGTCATCAAGGTGGAACCTATTGAAGGCGACCGGACCCGACACTTGCTGGGCGCCGGGGCTGGATTCTTTCCCATGTTCAACCGCAACAAAAAGAGCATTGCCATTGACTTGCGCCAAGCGCAAGGCGCAACCATAGCGAGGCAACTGGCGTTGACTGCTGACGTGGTGCTGGAGAACTTCAAACCCGACACCATGGCCAAATACGGTCTGGATTACGCTGAGTTGTCAAAGCAAAGCCCCAAGCTGATTTACGTGAGTCACAAAGGTTTCTTGCCGGGTCCTTATGAACACCGCACAGCGCTCGATGAAGTGGTCCAAATGATGGGGGGGCTGGCCTACATGACGGGTCGTCCGGGTGACCCGTTGCGTGCCGGCACCAGTGTCAATGACATCATGGGGGGTATGTTTGGTGCCATTGGCACCCTGGGCGCCTTGATTCAGCGCGGGATCACAGGCAAGGGCCAAGAAGTGCAAAGTGCGTTGTTCGAGAACAACGTCTTTCTGGTGGGGCAACACATGCTGCAATACGCCATGACGGGTAAGCCCGCTGCGCCCATGCCCGCGCGTATTTCGCCGTGGGCTGTCTACGATGTGTTTACTGTCAAAGACGGAGGGCAAATTTTTATCTCTGCCGTGAGTGACGCGCAGTGGCGAACATTTTGCGAGGTGTTTGATTTTTCCGACTTGAAGGCCGATGCGCGATATGGCAGCAACAACGACCGCGTGCGTGAGCGCCCCACACTCATGCCGATCTTGCGCGAGCGCTTGGGTCGTTACAGCGTTGCCGAACTCTCGAGCCTGATGGAAGACAACAAGCTGCCCTACGCCCCGATCCGCAAACCGGAAGAACTCTTTGACGATGAACACCTGCTGGCCACAGGTGGACTGGCCGACATGACCCTGCCAGATGGCGAGCGTGCCGGTCAGACCAGCAAGGCCACGCTGTTTCCTTTCACCATGGATGGGCATCGCCTGGGTGTGCGGCTGAGTCCGCCGACACTTGGGGCGCACACGGATGAGTTACTCGCGACGATGGGGTACACCAACAGCGATGTGCAAGAGTTGCGGCGAAACAAATCTGTGGCGTAAAAGTTGAAAAGCCGCCTGAAGGCGGCTTGATCGGCCGACCTAATAACGACTTACTTAAACACAATGGGATAGGCACCCGTCTTGCAAGTTGCCGAGTAGCTATAGCTGATATTCGCTGATACTCCGGCGGGTAAGCTGGCTGATGATGATGCTGCCGTCTGCATTTGCTGGGCCAAGCTGGTGTTACCGGCATCGCAAGAGCCCTGTAAACCACTGACGCAGTAGTCAAAGTTGATGGGCACTGTGAACCCGCTGACCGAAACACTGCCTTGCGTGGAAACGCCGCATGTGCCTGAGCCACCGCCCGCGCCTGAACCGGTAACTGTTGTGCCGCCAGCGTCGGATGTCACGGTGGTGGTGCCGCCGTCCGGGTTGGTCACCGATGTAGTGATGGTTCCACCAGCAATGTTATATGTCACAGTCTGACCCGTCGCTGTCTTGTAAGAGGCGGAATATTTGGTGGAGAAGTCAGTCCACTGCGCCTGCGTGAGGGTCTGATTGGTGATGGCACCGAGCGTCGTGTTGTTGTCTTTCAGATACTGTGAAACGGCTTTGAGTGCATTACCGTATGCATTGGTAGTTCCGGTCACGACAGGTGTTGTTGTTGTTAAATCAACACCTGAAAGCTGAAATTGTGTTGCCAAATTGTCGGCAGCAGTTTTAAAAGCCGCTGCCGTGACACCCGTTCCGCTAGGAAAAGATGTAGTGAAAGCCATGGTGGTCAGAGGTGTGACCACACCTGTGACAGAAGTGCCACTGACACTGAGCACGGACTTCATCGGGCTGGTTAGGGATGTCGTTATCCCAGTCGCCTCATCGGTATAAGTGCCACCGGAGACTTCAATGATGACATCACCTTGGTACGGCACACTGACTGTGTATGAACCACCCGCACCTGTCGTTGTTGTTCCGACAACCGTGCCATCACTCGCCTTCTTAATGGTGACAGTGGCGCCATTGACGGGGCCCTTGACTGCAGAGCCTGTGATGGTTGTGCTCGTAGGTGCCACAGAAGAATCACTGCCGCCGCACGCCACCAACAGGCTTGCGGTAGCCAGCATTGACAAAGAAAAAACGAGGGTTGAACGCATGAAAACTCCTTGAAAAAATGGGGCGGGTGCTCACTGCCGTTTATTTGCGCAAAGTCTCTATGTCCATTTCTCGACCGAGAAAAGACTCCATAAACGTTAGTGACCAATATGTTATGGCTGCCTGAGAAAAATTGATATCCCGCGTTTACGGGGGTGGTGATAAACACGCATGCTGGTAAAGTTCGACAGACCAATGACTGAGGGTTTGAACATGCAGATGGCTTTCACTCGACCCACCTTGGCCATGGTTTGGCTGGGTGTGGTTTGTTTATTGACCTCGATGTTGTCAGCTTGGTATGTGACTCAACAACCTTGGCTGGGTGTGACTCTGCGAGTCAGTGATCAGGGTGACAAAGTATGGGTGGCAAGTCTGGCTCCCCACTTGAATCAGAGCATTGCGCCTGGCTCACAGCTGCTGCGCATAGCGTCAGTTTCTGGTGCGACGCTGGATCTGGATGTGACCGATCTCATTGAAGAACCAGACTTTTTTGACACTTATCCGGAGATGGCAAAGTTTTTTGCCCGTCAAAGTATGCTGGCATCCCTGTTGCGTGACGGTCCTGTCACGCTCTTTTGGCGTGACTCTTTCGGAAAAAATGGACAAACGGCCATGATGCCTGGCGCTCGCCCGCTGACCAGTTTGCCCGGGACCTTCTGGTTTCAGATGGTGGTGGGTTTTGCCGCGCTACTGCTGGCTGCGTGGGTTTTTTTGCTGCGCCCCACCTATTGGAGTACCCGCTTGTTTGCCTTGACCGGGCTCACTTTCTCGGTGGCGACCACGTCGGCAGCCATTTACAGCAGTCGCGAATTGGCTTTGCCTGGGGATGTTTTTCGCATACTTTCAAGCGTGAACCATGGTGGCGCCATTTTGTTTGGTTGTGCCCTGGCTGGTTTGTTTTTGATGTATCCGAAACCCTTTGTGCGACCCCGTACCTTGCTCTGGCTCCCCCTTGTCTTTTCAATCTGGTGGTTGGCTGATGCACTGCGCTGGGCTCCCGATCAAAACTGGGGTAGTCGGTTGCCCATATCCCTTGAGCTGCTGATGTCTATTGCATTTGGCTTGATGCAATGGCGCAGCAGCCGCCATCAACCCCTGGACCGTGCCGCACTGCGATGGTTTGCACTGTCATCCCTGGTCGGGGCCAGCTTGTTTATTTTGACGATGTATCTGCCCAGCATGCTAGGGTGGTTTTCACCCTTGCCACAGGCCTATGCCTTTGCCTTTTTTTTAATCATGTACCTGGGTATCGCCCTAGGCTTGGGCAGATACCGGCTGTTTGACCTGGATGAGTGGGCTTATCGGATCTGGTTGTGGCTCATCGGTGCGGTGCTGGTGATTTTGATGGATGTCGCCTTGTTGTACTTGGGTCTCGACCACAGCATGTCATTGGGTGGCACGCTCTTGTTGTGCGGTATTTTGTATTTTCCGTTCAGGCAGTGGTTGTGGCGGAGATTGGTCAAACGGCGCGAGGCCAACATCGAGCAACTTTTGCCCGAAATTTCAAAAATCACCTTTATCGTAGATTCCGCAGAGCAAGAGGCCGCTTGGTCTGCACTGTTGCGCCAATTGTTCAGTCCACTTGACCTGAAACCCAGCCAGAGCGAGGTGAAATCTGGTGAAGTGCTCGAGGACGGACTGGTGCTGCAAGTGCCCCGTTGCGGAGACATATCAGCACAAACCCTGAAATATGCGGGCCATGGCGCGCGTTTGTTTTCCTCACGGGATGCGCAATTTGCGACGGCCCTGTGCCATCTGATGGAAGGCATGATGAGTGGGCGTAATCACTATGAGTTGGGTGTGGCGCAGGAACGTTTGCGCATTGGACGCGATTTGCACGACAACATCGGTGCGCGCCTGCTCAAGCTGATTCACCAGTTGCGGGGTAGTCCCAGCGCCGATGTAGCCCGCGACGCCATGAAAGACTTGCGCACTGCGATCGGCGCACTCGACGCACACCCGGTTCCGCTGCCCGATGCACTGGCTGATTGGCGCGCCGAGGCCGAAGGCCGCTGCGAGACAGCGCGGTGCCAATTGGTCTGGAATCAGGCTGACGACATTCCTGTATTCAAGCTCACGCCGCGAACCAAAGCCAGCCTGGAGTCGGTGGTGCGCGAACTCCTCACCAATGCGCTCAAGCACGCAGCCCCTGATTGCATTGACGTTCGCACGCACATTGACCCATTAAGCGGCCTTCTGAGCTTGAGTGTGACCAACAGGGTTGCTGCTGCAGATCCGATGACTTGGAAAGAAGGCTACGGCTTGCGCAACATGCGCAGTCGCATGGAAGAGCTTGGAGGGACTCTGAATATTGACCGAGATGCAGAAAGTGTCCAAGTGACCCTGAGCATCACACTGACATGAAAGAAGCAATCATTCTGGAGGACATGCCCGAGTCGCAGCAGATGCTACGCGAGGTGGTCAAGGCTGCTTTTTCAGGCGTGAGCGTTCATTGCGTGGCTGACCTGGCCGGCGCAATTGCATTGATCAAACAAATTTCATTCGACTTGGCGCTCATCGACTTGGCGCTGCCCGACGGTGACGGCACCACGGTTGTGCAAGCTATGTCTTCAAGGTTTCCCGATTGCATGATTGTGGTGGCTTCCCTGTTTGACGACGATGGCCACCTGTTTCCAGCCTTGCGCGCAGGTGCCCACGGGTACCTCCTCAAAGACCAAGCGCCTGAGCAACTGATTGCCCAGTTGCGTGGTATCAGTGACGGGTATCCGCCGCTCTCGCCCTCAGTGGCTCGCCGGTTGCTCGGCCATTTTCGCGAGATTCCTGGTTCGTCTTTGGTTCAAGCGCCGATATTGACGCCACGCGAGAGAGAGGTGTTAACACACCTCACGCGCGGTACCAGCGTTGCCAAGATCGGTGTGGCCATGGGTATTTCGCGACATACCGTGGGAGACCATGTTAAAAATCTTTACCGCAAGTTAAAAATCAGCTCGCGTGCCGAGGCTGCCTTGCAGGCCAAGAGTCTGGGCTTGGTGCAAACAGGGCGTGAGTAACCGGCGCGGCTGGCACCTGCTTGGTAACATGGACCAACGGCCGCCAATTTGATCGGCCTTCGCGCACATTCTCATGAGCAAGCTCAAACAACTTGAAACCTTTGTCAATGTCGCTGCCCGGGGCGGTTTGACCGCTGCGGCCCATGCCGAAGGGGTGGCGCCAGCCATCATCGGGCGGCGCCTGGATGCGCTGGAGGAACGCCTGGGCGTCAAACTGTTGGTGCGCACGACGCGTCGCGTGTCGCTCACTCACGAGGGTAGCGCGTTTCTGGAGGATTGCCAGCGGCTGCTGACAGACCTGGCCAGCGCCGAGGCCAGCGTGTCTGCCGGGGGGCTCAAGGCGACCGGTCACTTGACCATGACGGCGCCAGCGGGTTTTGGTCGACGCCATGTTGCGCCCCTGGTGCCACAGTTTCGAGAGTTGCACAGCGATGTCACGATTTCCTTGAATTTAAGTGACCGGGTGGTTGATCTCGCTGCAGAAGGATTTGACTGTGCCGTGCGGGTCGGTGAAATGCCGGACTCCAACCTGGTCAGCGTGCGCCTAGCAGACAACCGTCGCCTGTGCGTAGCTACCCCCACTTATCTCAAGAGGCACGGCACGCCGCAGCATCCCAACGACCTGGCGCGGTTTGACTGCCTGACGCTGTCGAGTGATGCATCGCAAACGCGAGGCTGGGCGTTTTCGCTCAAGCAGGGCGATGCCGTCACCGTGGTTCACCTCAAACCTGGCGGTCCATTGAATTGTTCAGATGGCGAGGTGTTGTTTGACTGGTGTCTTGCCGGTTACGGTATAGCTTGGCGCAGTACTTGGGAAGTCCAGGCTGAAATTGCTTCCGGCGCGTTGGTACCGCTGCTGGAGGAGTTTGCGGCACCTCCGAACGGCATTTACGCGGTTTTCCCACAGCGCAAGCACTTGCCCTTGCGAGTTCGGCTTTGGGTTGACTTTCTCAAACAGCACTATGCGCAGGCGGGATTTTGGTATGAAAAACACTGATCTCGGTCCCAGGGGTAAAAGCATCATCGTCTGCGCCGATGATTTTGCGGTGCATGAGACAGCTTCTTTGGGCATCGCCAAATTGGCTGGCCTGGGGCGCATCAGCGCCACCAGTGTCATGGTGCTGTCACCACGCTGGGCGCAAGACGTGGCTTTGCTGCAAGACGTGCGTGTCCGGTTGGATGTTGGTTTGCATTTGGACTGGACCAGTGACTTTGCATTGGCTTCAGGTCACGGTTTACCCTTGGGGCAGGCCATGCGGCGCGCCGTGCTGGGGGGCTTTGATCGTGCGCAAGCCAGTGGCGTGATCGAGCGGCAGCTTGATTTGTTTGAGGCGCATTGGCAAGCAGCGCCCGACTATGTGGATGGACACCAGCATGTGCAACAGTTTGCCGGCATTCGTGAGGCCCTGGTGGCGGTGCTGGCGCGGCGGTATGTTGGTCAGGTGCACAGGCCGTATTTGCGGGTCTCGCGGCCACCCCAGGGCTCTACAAACCTAAAGGCACAGGTGATCGCCAGAATGGGTGCCAATGCTCTTGAAAAAATAGCATTTAACGCCCGTTTGACAAGCGCTGGAACGCTTTTAGGTGTGTATGATTTCAACGGTGGATTGAGTCGGTTCTCGGCCCTGATGGCGCGCTGGTTGGTCGAGGCGCCCGCCGGCAGCATCATCATGTGCCACCCCGCACAGGCGGCAGAACCTGGTGACGCCATTGGCGAAGCGCGCGCACAGGAGTTCGCCTACTTGGCTGGGGCGCATTACCCCGACGCCTTGCGTCAGGCCGGGGTGACGCTGGTGCGCGGTGCGCGTGGCTTGCACCACTGAATTTAACACCGACTTTGATGCCAAGGCTGACCAGGCGTTGCAGCCACACCGGGGCATTGGTTTGTTACGCGCAAAGGCAACCGAATGACACAAAATCTGGTGGGTTGGACCTTGCAATGCGTGGACGCGTGCTGGGTTATCTACCGCTCAGGTGGGAGTTGTCAGAGCCCCCTGGCGACACAAAATTCAGCGACGAAAAGCCCAGAATCGACTCAGCACAAAGGTCTGGCCCGCTGCAAAGACCAGCGCAATCAACAAGGCCAGTAGCGCGGGCATGTTCAAGCCGCGTAACAGCAATACGAAAACCACCTCGTTGCTGGCAAAACCAGCCAGCGCCGTCACTGAAAAGCGCTGAAAACTCGTGGCTATGCTGGTGCCGGCATCTTGAAAGCTCAAGCGCCGGTGACCGGTAAAACTGACAAAAAAGGCAATCACAAAGCCCAGCGCATTGGCCAATTCGGGCCACATGGCGTGCTGGGTCAGGGCAAAAACGCCCATGTGCGTCAGCGCGGCGGTGCCACCCACCGCCAGAAACCATAAAGTAGAAGCGCTCACCATCGGGTCACACGTCTTTTGGGTCCAGGGTGGCGGGCGGCTCGGTGGCGCCCAGCCCAGCACCGATACGCTGGCTCACCAGGTAATTGGGGCGCTGCTTGACTTCCTCATAGATGCGGCCCACATACTCCGACAAAATGCCGATGGACAGCAGCTGAATGCCGCTGAAAAACATCATGCCCACGACAATGGTGGCGTAACCTGGCACGGCAATGCCGGTGATGAAATATTCACCCACCACCCAGGCACCATAGCCCAATGCCAGCAGCGACAACATGAAACCAGTCAGCGTCAAGGCGCGCAGGGGCGCAATTGAAAAAGCCAGAATCCCGGTGATCGCCAGTGACAACGAGCCGCGCAAACCAAAATTACTTCGGCCATCACTGCGCGGCAGAGGTTCGTAGTCAATCGCGGTGCTGTTGAACCCGACCCAGGCATACAGGCCTTTCATGAAGCGATTGCGCTCGGTGAGCCGCTTGAGCGCCTCGACCACTTGGCGGTCCATAAGCCGAAAGTCGCCCGCGTTGGCCGGGATTTTGACCCGGTTTCCCAAATTCACCAGCTTGTAAAACCAGCCAGTCAGTTGGATCTGCAAACCCGACTGGTCGTTGCGGGTGCGGCGCACGGCGTACACCACGTCGGACCCTTCGCGCCATTTGGCCAGCATGTCAGGCACCAGTGACACCGGGTGTTGGCCGTCGCCATCCATGAGTACCACCACATCACCTTGCGCCAGTTCAATACCGGCAGTCAGGGCGGGCTCTTTGCCAAAGTTGCGCGACAGTTTGAGGTAGATCACCTCGGGGTGTTGGTTGCACAGGGTTTGCATGACGGTGGCGGTATCGTCACGGCTACCATCGTCCACCACGATCAATTCCACCCGATGGCTCAGGTGTGTCAAGGTCGTCAGAATATGGGCGACCAAATCGGTCAGGCTGCGTGCCTCGTTGAAGGCAGGAATCACGCAGGAAATGGAAGGGGACAGGTGTTCACGCTTGGACATGGCTGCATCATGCCAAAAGAAAACCCCGCTCAGGCAAGCTGGCGGGGTTTTTTTGCAAACTCGGTATGAAAGAGCTTAGCCTTTGTTGCTCAAGCAGGTCTTCATGAAGGCTTTGCGCTCGTCGCCTTTGAGGGTTTTGTCACCAGCTTCCTTGTTGCAAGCTTTCATTTTTTCTTGCTGGGCGGTTTTTTTGTCGCTAGGTGCTGCGCCAGCGGGTTTGGCGCTCAGGCATTCCTTCATGAAGGCTTTGCGCTCATCGCCCTTTTTGTCGGCGGCGTCCTTATTGCAGGTGGCCATCTTGCCTTGCTGGGCAGATTTTGCAGCAGGTGCCGAGGCAGGTGCAGCGGCTTCGCCTGCGGCATAGGCCGAACCAAAAGACAGTGCCAGGCTCAAGCCCAAGAGAGAAAAAAGTTTCGTCATGTACATTCCTTAAAGTGAAGGGCAGCGAACCCCGGGCGGGATTCCAACACACAACGGCAAAGTGGGCAAGCCGGTTGACACTGCAATACCTCGCGCAGTCTCTTTTCAGCGGATGTTTTCAATGGACAGCTTTTTTTCGGGGACCTGCGGTGTGATCAAGGCATAACCCCGGTTTTGCCAATGCATTAACTCGGTGATGGCCGATGGGACGACCTCGACAAAACTCTGCATGTCTTCTGGGGTGTAGTGATAGTCTTGCAGGGCCAGACCACACACCTTGAACTTGACCCCCATGTCAGCGTAATAGCGCATGCGTTGCAATACGTCGGTGTAGCGCTCCTGGTTCTTGCGTGCCAGCGTCACAATTTCAGTTCCGTGCATCAGCACAATGATGTTCATGTCCTCGGCAAACAAGCTGTAGGGCGCCTCGGTCAGCGGGTTGACCAGGCTACGCAGCCAGTACAGAGCGGCTCCGAGCTTGGCCGGGTCGTCCAGATAAACGTCGATCAAGGCCTTGGGTTTGTCGTAGGGTGTCTGGACCACCTTGGCTTGCGCCAAGGCGGGTGGGCTGGCACTGGCGAACAGCAGGGCCAAAGCCGTGCATCCGGCGCACAGCAGCGTGCGGGGGGTGATGTTTTTCACAAGATTCTCCTGGGTTGAGCCCATCGGCGGATGGATGTCGTGGCAATGGCGTGGTGCAAGCGCAGTTTAGTGTCGCCGGCCAGTTTGTCCATGCTCCAAAACCTGCCCCGTAAAATCACGCCATGCTGACTGTCAAAACCGAACTCCTTGATGCCCTGCGCCTGGCGCTGGAAGATTTACTGCCTGGTGCGGGGGCCAAAGCGGCGTTTGAATCGCCCAAAGTCGCCGCGCACGGTGATCTGGCCACCACGGCAGCCATGCAACTGGCCAAGCCACTCAAGCTCAATCCGCGGCAACTGGCAGAAAAGCTGTGTACCGCCCTTTGGGCCACGCCAGCGTACCCCACCTGGGTGGATGCGCTGGACATTGCCGGTCCTGGGTTCATCAACATCAAACTCAAACCCGCTGCCAAACAGCAGGTGGTGCGTGAGGTGCTGGCGCAGCAGTCCTGCTACGGAAAGCAAGCCGCCAATGGCCAGCGCATGCTGGTGGAATTTGTCTCTGCCAACCCCACAGGTCCGTTGCATGTGGGGCACGGCCGTCAAGCCGCCTTGGGTGATGCCATTTGCAATTTGTTTGCCACCCAAGGCTGGCAGGTGTACCGCGAGTTTTATTACAACGATGCCGGCGTGCAAATTGGCACACTGGCCACCAGCACCCATCTGCGGGTGCAGGGCTTCAAGCCGGGCGACGACTGCTGGCCAACGGACCCCGACAACGCCCTGAGCAAAAATTTCTACAACGGCGACTACATCGCAGACATTGCCGCAGACTTTTTAGCGAAAAAAACGGTCAAGTCCGACGACCGCGAATTCACCGCATCAGGCGATGTGAATGATGTCGACGGCATGCGCCAGTTCGCCGTGGCGTATCTACGCCATGAACAAGACCTGGATTTGCAGGCGTTTGCGGTCAAGTTCGACAACTATTATTTGGAGAGCAGCCTGTACACCACTGGCAAGGTCGACGCGACAGTCCAGCGCTTGACCGAAGCCGGTAAAACCTATGAGCAAGACGGCGCGCTGTGGCTCAAGTCCACCGACTACGGTGACGACAAGGACCGCGTCATGCGCAAGCAAGACGGCAGCTACACCTACTTTGTGCCCGATGTGGCCTACCACATCACCAAATGGGAGCGCGGTTTTCAAAAGGTCATCAACATTCAGGGCACCGACCACCATGGCACCATTGCCCGGGTGCGCGCTGGCCTGCAGGCGGCCAACGTGGGAATTCCGCAAGGGTTTCCGGACTACGTGTTGCACACCATGGTGCGCGTGGTGCGTGGCGGCGAAGAGGTCAAGATCAGCAAGCGCGCGGGCAGCTATGTGACTTTGCGCGACCTGATCGAGTGGACCAGCAAGGACGCGGTGCGTTTCTTTTTGTTGAGTCGCAAGCCTGACACCGAGTACACCTTTGATGTCGATCTGGCCGTGGCCAAGAACAACGATAACCCGGTTTACTACGTGCAATACGCCCACGCCCGGATCTGCTCGGTGCTGGCGGCGTGGGGTGGTCAGGTCAGTACCCTGGCTGCTGTGGACCTGAGTCCACTGGACAGCGCCCAGGCCCAGGCCCTGATGCTGCTTCTGGCCAAATACCCCGACATGTTGACGGCTGCGGCCGAAGGGTTTGCGCCGCACGACGTGACCTTTTATCTGCGTGAGTTGGCCGCCTGTTATCACAGCTATTACGATGCAGAGCGCATTCTGGTGGACGATGAGCGGGTCAGGCGAGCGCGTTTGGCGCTGGTGGCGGCCACCGCCCAGGTGCTGCACAACGGTTTGGCGGTACTGGGCGTGAGTGCCCCGCAGAAGATGTAAATGAGCAATGACAAGCAACAAAGGCACGGCATGAAGCAGCAACGCGGCGGGACTTTTCTGGGATTTGTATTGGGGCTGGTGGTCGGGCTGGGCACTGCGCTGGCTGTGGCGGTGTACGTGACCAAAGTACCCGTCCCATTTTTGGACCGCGGCGTGGGTCGTCCGGCTGACCAAGATGCCGCAGAATCCAAAAAAAACAAGGACTGGGATCCGAATGCACCGTTGTACGGCAAGAACCCAGCCCGCCCGGCACCGGTCACGGAGCAGATTGAACCGACCACTGGCGCCGCTTCTGCAGCTTCACCCGAATTCAAAGCCAGTGCTGCCAAATCCGAACTCAAACCCGCAGTGACAGCAGACCCGCTGGGTGATCTGGCCAACGCCCGGGCGGCTGGCGCCAAAGCGGCCGCCTCTGGGGCAGCGGGCGCCGAGCCCTTTGTTTATTTTGTGCAAGTGGGCGCCTACCGGACCCCCGAAGACGCCGAGAGCCAGCGCGCCAAGCTGTCGCTGGCCGGGATCGAGACCAAGGTGTCCGAACGCGAGCAGGCCGGGCGCACGGTGCACCGGGTTCGCATGGGGCCGTTCGATTCGCGTGACGAGGCCGACAAGGCCAAGGCCAAATTGGAGGCGACCGGGCTGGAAGTGGCCTTGGTGCGGGTGCAGCGTTGAACCTTTCAGCCTGAAAGCGCTCTGAAGCGTTGGCCTTAATTTTTGACTGGAGAACGAGAAGATGAAAAGACGTGATTTTTTTGCCGGCGCCAGCAGCGTTGCTGCTGCGGCCACCGTGTTGCCATCTGGCGCTGTCTGGGCACAGGCTGCGGCGCCAGTGGTGGATAAAGATTACGTCAAACTGGATCGGCCAGCGCCAGTGGACGTGCCAGCAGGACAAATCGAGTTATTGGAGTTCTTTTGGTACGGCTGCCCGCATTGCAGCACCTTTGAGCCGATCTTGGCGCAATGGGCGAAAAAGCTCCCGAAAGAAGTCACCTTCCGGCGCGTTCCAATCGCATTTCGCGAAGATTTCATGGCCCAGCAGCGCCTTTTTTATGCTCTGGAAGCCATGGGTTTGGTCGACAAGCTGCACGTGCGGGTGTTTGCAGCAATCCATGGCGAAAGACAAGGCCTGGTCAAGCCCGAAGCCATCACGGATTGGGTGGTCAAGCAAGGTGTGGACAAAGCCTTGTTTACCAATCACTTCAATTCCTTCACCACAGCAGCGAAAGCGCGTCGGGCCAGTCAATTGATGAACGCCTATCAGTTGGAGGGCGTACCCGCCCTGGGGGTGGCCGGGCGGTTCTACACGGATGGTGCCATGGCCAAGAGCATGGACCGGGCGCTGCAAGTGGTGGAGTTTTTACTGGCCCAGGTCCGCGCCGGGCGATAACTCGCGCGCTGATTACGGGGTATCCATCCCCGAGATGCACCGGTACATCACTTTGAATTGCACCAGCGTCAGCGCGATAGGGTGCATGGATCGCTACAATGCCAGGCATGACTATGCAAGATTCATGCCTTTATGAATAAACCTCCATTTTCCTGGTGGCTCGCCGTGTTGATGGCGGTGTGGGCCGTCAGCGCGCAAGCTGAAAAGGCAGACCGTAACCAGCCCATGAACATCGAGGCTGACGCCTTGCGTTACGACGACGCCAAGCAGGTCAGTGTCTTCACCGGCAGGGTGGTGCTGACCAAAGGCAGCATTTTGATTCGGGGTGGCAAGATCGATGTGCGCCAGGACGCAGAGGGTTACCAATACGGTGTGATCACCGCCGAGCCCGGCAAGCTGGCCTTTTTCAGGCAAAAACGCGACGGTGTGGACGAGTTCATTGAGGGTGAGGGTGAAACCATTGATT
>JAIFMR010000087.1 GCA_020048255.1 Rhodoferax sp.
TGGCCATGGATTGGGACAACCTGGCGCTGCTGCAAGCGGACTGCCCGCCGGAGCATCAGCGCAAACTGCGCCGGCTCACCGAGTTTTGCCAACAATCCAACAGCTCGGTGGTGCCCGACCCCTATTTCGGTGAAGCCGATGGCTTTGAGACGGTGCTGGATTTGGTGGAGGATGCCTGCGATGGGCTGCTGGCGTATGTGCGGCAGCAGGTACCCAAGTAACTTTCAGGTTTCAAGAAGAAGTTGCATCTAGCCCATATCTGTCAAACGTAGATAGCTATCAATAAGATAGCATTTAGCTCAGCTCAGGTAGCCCCCACACATACGATTCCATGGACAACACGCCGTGGTTGATGCTGGTGTCAATGACCTGGACCGCATCGCCACCGCGCGCACCGAGTGCCACCAGCAGGGGCAAAAAATGTTCCTCTGATGGGTGGGCGCGCTGGGCGTGGGGGGCCAGCTCGCGGTAAGCCAGGAGGGAATCCGTGGCGTTGGTCTGCACCGCGTGGCGCACCCAGGCAGCAAATTCTTGGGCGTACGGTTCAACCCGTGTCGCGTGCGGGCTGAATTCAGATAGGTTGTGCGTCATGCTGCCCGATGCCAGGATGACCACGCCTTGCGCACGTAAGGGTGCCAGTGCCTGGCCCAAGCGCAGCGCTTGCGCTGTGGTCAAAGTGTGCGGCATGGACACCTGAAACACCGGTGTGGCCGCGCCGGGCAACAAGTGCAGCAGCGGCACCCAGGCGCCGTGGTCCAGTCCGCGCCGGTCGTCCAGGGTGGTGGAAAAGCCTGCCTGCGTCAGCAGTCGAGCTGCAACTGCTGCGGTGTCGGGCTGTCCCTTGGCTGGGTATTGCAACTGGTACAGCGCCGCCGGAAAGCCACCAAAGTCGTGAACGGTTTCGGGGGTTTCTGTGCTCATCACCTGGACGCCACGGGTTTGCCAGTGTGGCGAGACCACCAGCACCGCTTTCACGTCAGCGAGTTGCTGGCCCAGTGTGTGCAATCTGGGGCCCAGGACACCAGGCTCCAACGCAAAGGTCGGTGCGCCGTGGGAGATAAAAAAGACCGGGGCTAATTCCATGGGGTGTTCCAAACAAGGGCTGGTGCACAAACGCGTCAGCCATGAGGGGCACTGTATCGGAGGGCCCAAGGAAGGTAAATATCGACCATTGGGATGGACTGTTCCAATTTCAGATGCAGTGGAGCGATCCCGTTGCAGGCAGCTAACATCGCCCCATGATGCCCATTGTGGAAACCTGTTGCAGTGATGAAGCCAGCTTTGCGCTGACCCTGATCACCTCCCGGCAAAATATTTTGCCCAAGCGCTTGGCCCCGCCTGGCCCAAGTGACACGCAAGTTGATGACATGTTTCGGGCGGCTGCGGCGGCGCCAGACCATGGCATGGTCATGCCCTGGCGCTTTGTGCTGGTGCCACAAGACAAACGCGCTGCGCTGGCCGATGTGTTTGCCCAGGCGCTATTGGAGCGCGATGCCACTGCCACGCCAGAGCAGATCGAGATGGCGCGTGAGAAAGCGTTTCGGGCACCGTTTTTGGTGATGGCGATTGCCCGCCTGGGGCCGTGTGATCCGGACATTCACCCGCTGGAGCGCATGGTGTCGGTGGGGGCGGCGATTCAAAACTTTTTGCTGTGCGCGCACAGCCTGGGTTTTGGCAGCAGTCTGACCAGCGGCCTTGACTTTGGCCGAGGGCGAGCAGGCCGTCTGCAGCATCAATGTGGGTACCGTCAGCAAGCGTAAACCCACGCGGTTGCGCCCTGAACCGGCCCAGTTTGTCAGCAGCTTGTGAGCTTGCTTTTGCCCCTGTGTCGCTTGCCGGCAAAATAGCGTCATGCAACACGCACACACTTCCTATTTGCCGCCCGACGATGCCCTGCGCAGTGCCCTGCACAACGAGGTTCACGCCCGCCCGTCGGCACGCATCCGTTTGCCCGCCCTGATCACTTATGTGGCGGTGCTCAATGAGGGCATCACCCGTGATATGGAGTGGGCCCACCTGAGCCAGCTGCCAGAGCAGGGCGCGCTGACCCCAGATGCCCTGAAAGATAATTTTTTGCGCTTGCGTTCGCCTGGCTTTACCCTGAAGTGGGAGAGGCATTCTGAATTTAGCCGCTACTCCATCGTGCAGCCTTTGCCAGAGTCGGCTCAATTGGGTGCCAGTGAACCCGACTTGCTGGCCTGCCTGGCGGTGTCTCGCGATTGGCTGAGTCGGATTCCCGGGCGCACTGTGGCCGCTGTGCAATTGGCCATGATGCACGCGCCGCTGGACGACGCCACGGGCCTGATGGCGCAAGCGCTGACCTGGCTGGGCGGGCGCACGGTGGTGGCCTCCCTCATGGGGAGCAATGCAGCGCCGGCTGCCGGTCCGGGCAGTGATGGGTCGACACGGCAGGGCTACGCCCACCCGATGGGGCACTCCTGGGCGTTGACGCAATTTCGTCTGCAGGACGATGGTTTTGAGCGCATGTTGGTATTGGCCCCCGAGGGCACGAGCCAGACCCGCGCCGGTCGTATTGCCGCTCGGTTGCTGGAACTGGAAACCTACCGACTGATGGCGTTGCGTGGTTTGCCGGTGGTCAAGGCGCTGGGGCCGATGTTGACGCAAGCCGAAAGTGCCTTGGTGAGCATCACCGCCCGGTTGGAGAGCAAGAGTGCCTCCGACCAGGAGCTGCTCGATACCCTGGTGTCACTGGCCGCCGGTGTGGAGCGTGCTACAGCAGAGAACGTTTACCGCTTTTCCGCAACGCAGGCCTACTACACCCTGGTGGGGCAGCGCATTGCCGAGCTGCGCGAAAAAGCCATTCCCGGCACACAGACCATTGGCGAATTCATGCAGCGCCGCCTGTCTCCGGCCATAGCGACGGTGGCGGCCACGGCACAGCGGCTGGCCTCCTTGTCGGAGCGGGTGGCGCGCACCAGTGACTTGTTGCGCACCCGGGTTGACATTGCAACCGAAGTGCAAAACCAGCAGTTGCTGGAAAAACTCACCCGGGGGCAGGAATTGCAATTGCGCCTGCAAAGCACGGTGGAAGGCTTGTCGATTGCCGCGATCTCTTATTATGTGATCAGCTTGCTGTTGTATGGCGGCAAAGCCTTGAAGTCGGTCGGGGTGCCGATCAACCCCGAGCTGGCCGCCGGTGCGCTGGTGCCAGTGGTGTTGTGGGTGGTGTGGCATACCACCCAGAAAATTCATGCCAAACTCCACGCCGGACACTGACTGATTTTTTAAGATAAATCAGGCTCTAGTGCTTATGGAATCTGTGATGAAAGCTATTTAATGTATAGCTGACACTTGAACTGTCAGGTTGGGTCACTCGGACCTGGTGGTGTCTTTTTGGCCGACAAAAACAGCACCAAACGCAGCAGCCCCACCCCGCCCAAGGGTAGCAGCAGCGTGGGGGCCAGGGGCAGGTCGGGGAACAGGGCCAGCATCAGCGACACGCCCGCCAAGAAAATAATCAGCATGAACATGGGCGCATCTTAAGGCCTGTACCGTTAGCACTGTCCACCTGATGATGCCTTGTTGGCTTGAGGTAAGCTCAAAGCCTATGGTGGTGGATGTCCGCCACGTCAGGTGTTTTAAATCGGGGGCATTTTTGATGAAAACATGCTCTGGCCCTTATGAAACAAGCGCTAATAGCTATTATAAACAGAGCAACTAACCCACTGGAGACCCCATGAAAGCCTTTCAAGAGTACTACCCTGAAAACTTGTCTCACTGTTTTGGTTGCGGTGCCAACAACAGTCATGGCCACCGCATCAAAACCTATTGGGACGGTGACGAGACAGTGACCCGTTTTACCCCTGAGCCCTACCACACGGCTGTGCCCGGGTATACCTACGGTGGGTTGTTGGCTTCGCTGATTGACTGCCATGGCACGGGCACGGCAGCTGCAGCCATGTATCAATCTGAAGGCCGGGCAATGGACACGCTGCCAGCGTTTCGTTTTGTCACCGGCTCCTTGCATGTGGATTACCTCAAGCCCACACCGATTGACACCGAATTGGAGATTCGCGGTCGCATCAAGGAGATCAAGGGCCGCAAGGTGGTGGTGGAAGCCACGGTTTACGCAGCGGGTATTGCCACCGCCAAGGGTGAGATCGTAGCCATCCAGATGCCTGCCGATTTTGGCGCGACCAAGTGAGTACTGACAAAGCCAGTCGTTTTGTCATGATATTGCTGCCAAAAATGGCAGTAGGCAGAGGTGTAGTCGTCGTGACTATTTTTGCAAGTCACTGTTTTTATTGGGATAAATAGACTTAGACCGGTTTGGCATGGAATTTGACTGTCTTGGTGAGCCAAGGCGGTTTTGTTGCACATATCTGCAATGAATGGCAGTCCTTGGTGACATAACGAGGACGACTTTTCATGGACATGATCGGGCTTTACCCCACATGGTTTGAACCGGGTGTGGGCAGCGGCTGGATAGTGGGTTTGATCGCCACCATCCACGTGCTTTTTTCGCACACCTCGGTGGGTGCGGCGATATTTTTTGCTTTTCTGGCCAACTACGCTCATCGCAACCAGCGGCCTGATCTGCTGGAATTCATACGCCACTATGGGCTGTTTTTGCTGGTGTTCAGCTACGTGCTGGGGTCCATCACTGGCCCAGGCATTTGGTACTCCACCACAGTGGCCAGCCCCCGAGGTATTTCGGCGCTGATTCACAGTTTTGTTTGGATGTGGGCCACCGAGTGGGTGTTTTTTGTGATCGAGGTGGTGGGGGTCTACATGCTGGTGTACCTGGCCAACAAGCTCGATCGCCAGACCTACCTGAAACTGTCGCTGATTTTTGGCCTGACCTCCTACACCACCATGCTGGTGATTGTGGGCATCTTGAGCTTCATGATGTGGCCCGGCAAGGCCGATTGGTACGAGCACGGTGGTGTGCTCAGCGCCTTTTATGGCCCCAACACCTTTGCCCAACTGGGTATGCGCACTGCGTTCATGTTCACTATGACCGCCGTGGTGGGCGGCATTGTGGCGGCACGTTTCAAGGATGCCGCGTTTAAAAAAGATGTGGCGGGCAAGCTCGCCTGGCTGGGCATTGTCTCGGCGGCAGCTGGTGCGGCCATGTTCCAGTGGTACCTGAGCACCTTGCCTGAAACCGCCGCGTTGGTGCTGGAAAACCGCTTGCCCGGTTGGTTCAAACCCGCGGTGTTGGGTATTTTGGCTGGCATGGCGGGCTACTTTGTGATGACTTTGGTGCGCCCATCCACGCTGGTGGTCAGCGGCGCATCTGCCATGACGGTGGCGGTGCTGGTGTTTGGCCTGTGGCCTGAAGAGGTCACCCGCGAATCCATCCGCAAGCCGTGGGTTGCTGGCCAATACGTGTACTCCAATCAAGTGATTGGGCGCGACGTGCCTGGCATGGGCATCACGTCCGAGATCCCCACCATTGAGGCGCACGGTTTCATGAAAACCCAGGTGTTCATGCCTGAGGGCCTGCGCACCATCACCGATGCCAATCGCCTGGAAGCCGGGCGTGTGCTGGCGTTGACAACGTGTTCCAACTGCCATTCGCTCAGCAGCGGCGGCATGCGGCCGTTGAAAAACTATTTCACCGCCAACAGCACCACTGCCGAGGTGGCCGAGTACCTGCAAGCCGGTTTGTCCAGCGGTAACACGCTGTACATGCCGCAAATCCCGCTCAAAGACGATGAGGCACTGGCCTTGGCAACCTACATTGGGTCGCTCACCGGTGTGCCCGCTGCCGCCACCGCTTTGGCATTGCCCAGCGTGTCCACCCCCATGTCTAAGGAGTCCGCACAATGAACACCGACATGCTTTACGCCTTGCGGGACCCCGCTGGGGTTCCATCCCACCCGTTGGTGTTTTTGATTCTTGGGGTGATCACCTTTGCCCTGCATATGGCGGCCGTACAGGTCATGCTGGGGGCAGGTGCCCTTACCCTGCGCGGGGCCTTCAGTGCGCATGCCCATTGGCGTCGGCTGGCAGCAGCCATGCTGACCACGTCCAAGATTGCCGTGTCGGTGGCGGTGGTGATCGGGGTGGCACCGCTGTTGTTTGTGCAGGTGGTGTACGACCCGTTTTGGTACACCTCCAATGTGTTGTCGGCCTGGTGGGTGATTGGCTTCATCTTTTTGCTGATTGCCGGGTACATCGCGCTGTATGTGTTTTATTGGAAAAACCACGACATCGCGGCCGATGGCGGCAAAGGTGGGCTGTGGCTGGTGGCGTCATTGGCCATGCTGTTGGGTGTGGGCTTCATCGTGCACAGCCTGACCAACCAAATGCTGTTTCCTGAGCAATGGATGGCTTGGTACGCCCCAGGCGGCGTGGTGCAGCCCAACGGGCAAGCCTTGCATTACTGGAACTTGCCGCGCTTTGGATTCTTCATTGCTTTGTCGGCGCCAGTCACGGGGGCTTGGCTGTACGCCTACCGCCGGTACCTGCAGGCATCTAGCCATGTGGACGCGTCGTTCATAACCTGGCTGGCCCCGTTGGCCCAAAAGCTGATGCTGGTGGGTGGCGTGGTGGCTGTGCTGCTGGGGGCGTGGTGGATGGCCACTTTGCCTGAAAAAATGGCCTGGTTTGCCCTGTCGCCCTGGAGCTTGGTGGCGCTGCTGGCCTTGCTGGCCACGGTGTCGGTTCCGCTGCTGCTGGGCAAGCGCATGGACCAGGGCCTGTGGGGTTACGTCACCTTTGCGGTCGGTGCGGTGGCGCTGATCGTGGTGGGGGCCATGCGCGAGGTGCTGCGCTACGTGACGCTGTTAGGTTCGCACGGCTACGATGCTCTGGACTACCGTATCAATATGGACTGGTACAGCACCGGCTTGTTTTTCAGTACCTTTGGCGTGTTGGGCGGCGTGACCCTGGCCTATCTCATCACCGTGGCCTGGCAAGCGGGCCAGACAGAAGGCACCTACACACCTAGCCCGGCGGTCAACCGCCTAGGCAGCATGGCCATTGGCCTGCTGGTGCTGTGGACCGTGTCATATTTCCTTGTTGGCTTTTACGTGTGGGCAAGATGACCATGAAAACATCCACTTCATCCTGGCTTGCGGCCAGTGCTTTGGCCACCGCGGCGGTGGCTGCCATGGTCTGGCAACCCTCTGTGGCTTCAGAGTCAAATCAGCCTTTAGCCCCCGCCAATAAAGGCGTCGTTGCTATGAGTAATGCAAGATCTGCTGCCCCAACCGTGCCAGTGTCAGGCGAGGCCATGGCGCACAGTTGCGCAGCCTGCCACGGCACGCAGGGCCGTTTGGGTGACGAGTCGTTCATGCCACTGGCTGGCATGCCACAGGGGCAGTTTGTGCGCAGCATGGTTGATTTTCGGCAAGACAAGCGTCCAGCCACCTTGATGGGCATCGTGGCCAAAGGCTTCACCGACGCTGAAATTAACGCCATGGGCAGTTACTTTGCTGCCGTCAAACCCATGTCCGAAGGAGCCAAGCCATGAGCGCATTGAACCCAACACGGCGGCAGATGCTTGCCAGTTCGGTCATGCTGGGCGCCAGCTTGGCGTTGCCCGCTTGGGCCCAAACCGCTGGTAAGTCCGCCAAAGGTGCGCGCATCCTCATCATTGGCGGTGGGGTGGGCGGTGCTACTGCTGCCAAATACCTGAAATTGTTTGACCCAACCCTGCAGGTGACGGTGGTTGAGAAAAACCGCACTTACATCCGACCCTACGGCTCCAGCGAGGTGCTCAACCAGCACACCAGCATGGCCGAGCTCAACGTCAGTTACGACGTGCTGGCCAGCCGGTATGGGATCCAATTTGTGTTTGATGCGGTAACCGGCTTTGACCCGGTGGCTCGAACCGTCAGCACCGCAGGCAAACTCAAGCTGGGCTACGACCGGCTGATTGTGTCGCCCGGCATTGAGTTGCTGTACGACGCCTATGCTGGCTACTCTGAACAGGTGGCCAACACCACCGTGCCCTCGGGCTGGATCCCTGGCGCACAAACCGCGCTGCTGGCCAAACAACTGCAAGGTATGCGCCAAGGCGGCACGTTTGTGTTGGCGGCCCCGCCCAACCCCTACCGCTGCCCGCCTGGCCCGTATGAGCGCCCGGCGCTGATGGCCGAGTGGTTGAGCCAACACAACCCCACGGCGAAGGTCATCATCGTTGATCCCAAAGACAGTTTTGTCACTGACGAGACCATGATGCTGGGCTGGAACCGGCTCTACAACTTCAACCTGCCCGAGGATTACGTCAAAAAAATGTCGCCTCTGGTCGAGGTCAAACACCATGCCACCCCCGGCATGCTGAGCTGGGTGCGTGGCAAGGACGGTGGTCGCACTTTGAGGATTGATGCGAAAAAAATGACCATTGAAACTGAGGCCGAAGTCATCAAAGCCGACGTGATCAACGTCATCCCGCCGATGCGGGCTGGCAAAATTGCCGCCACCTTGGGCCTGACAGACAAAAGCGGCTGGTGCCCGGTGGGTCGGCGCGACTTTGCCTCAGAACTGCACCCCCATGTCCATGTGATTGGTGATGCGTGCGTCGCTGATGCCATGCCCAAAAGCGGCTTTTCTGCCAACAACCAGGCCAAGGTGGTGGCGCGCGCCATCATCGAGTCTTTGGCCGGCCGCCCAGCGCCCGAGCCCTTGATGGAAAACACCTGTTACGCCCTGGCTGGCAAAGACTACGGCCTGTTTGTGGCCGACGTGTTCAAGGTGGTCGATGGCAAGATCGCCCGCATCAACGGCAAGGCGCGTTACCTGCCCCTGAATGCCAGCGCAGCCCAGATCAAGTTGGGTGCACGTTACCAGCAAGCCTGGTTGCGCACCTTCACTCAAGACTGTTTTGCATGAGGCCCGCCATGATCATCACCCCCACATTCCACCGGCTCTCACCCCATCGGTTCACACCCAGCCAGTTGGGTGGGTTTGCCCGCACTCTTGCACTGGCCTTGGTGAGCCTGGCTGGATTGTCTGGGCTAGCCAGCGCAGCAACCCATGAACTTGCCCCAGCGGCGGCTCCATGGACGCCCACAACGCTGCGCACCACTCTGGCCGCCTTGCCCCAGGGGCACGCCCAGGCTGGCAAAAAGGTGCACGACGAGCTGTTTTGCGCCTCTTGCCACGGTGCGAATGGCGTTGCGCCCACCCAGAACTGGCCACACCTGGCCGGCCAAAAGGCCGCCTACACCGCCAAAATGATGTTGGACTACCAGGATGCCCGCCGCCTTGAGGGCAAACGCGCCGAACTCATGCACGACATCGCCGTGATGCTGAGCCCCCAGCAAATTGCCGACGTGGCCGCCTTTTATGAGGCCCAAACACCCGCCGTAGGCGACGGCACACCACGCCCGAATATCACCTTGGGGGCCCAAGATGTGGGTGCTGCTACGTTGGTGCGCAAGGGCGACCCCGCCCGTCTGATCACCCCGTGTGCCAGTTGCCACGGGGTGGCCGGGCAGGGCGGCAAACGCGAAGCCTCGGCCCTGGCCGGGCAAAACCCGCTGTATTTTGTGCGCACCATGCTGGATTTTCAGAACGGCACACGCCACAACGACAGCGTCAAAGGCATGCGTTCGTTTGCTAAAAAACTCAGTCGCAGCGAGATTGGCGCGCTGGCCACGTACTACGCCGACTTGCCCGCCGGACAAGCCAAGTGATGCCCTTGGCCGCCAACCCAACTGCGCAAGCCCCCCTTAACCCATCACGTCCAAGCCAACCATGACACGATTGCAAGTTGAGTCACAGTTTGACCGCGCTACCTCGATCTTCAGCCACATTCTGTGGGATGAGTCGACCCGCCACGCCGCGCTGATCGACAGCGTGCTTGACTACGACCTGAAATCGGGCCGTACTCGAACCGCCAGTACCGACCAGTTGGTCCAGCGCGTGACCGAACTCAAGCTGCAGGTGCTGTGGCTGTTGGAACCCTCCGTACAACAGACATCGCTTGGGTCAAAGCTGAGTCGCGCAATGTTGACTTGGGTCGTGGGTTTTGCGCTTGTTTTAGGCATCTGCCAAACGGCTCTGGCACAGCTGCCAGCTGAAGTTGCCGTGGGCCAGGCTTTGCCCGTGTTGACTTTGAAAGACCAGCATGACAAACCTTGGGTGATACCAGTCAGCACCCGGCTGGTGCTGTTTGCCGCGGGTCGTAAAGCCTCAAACCTGGTTCAAATCGTGTTGCAGAGCATGCCCAAAGATCCGTTAACTCCGCGTGCGGCGGTGTACCTGGTCGACGTGAGCAAGATGCCAGGTTTCATCACTCGCAACTTTGCCTTGCCGTCCTTGCGTGAAATGCCTTACCAGATTGGTGTGTCGCTGGATGAGGCCACCCTGGCCAACTGGCCGCGTCATCCCGATGCCGTGACGCTGATCGAAGTCGATCAAAGCCGGGTCAGGCGTATCCGTTATGCTAGCACCGAGGCCGAATTGCGTACCGAGTTGGCACCTTAGCTCAGCCGTTTCGGCGTCGCGGTGCAATTTTTTATTTTGTTGATTTGTTTCTTTAACTCAGGAGTTTTCATGAAGAAATTAGTTTGCCTAGCAGCCGCCGTGTTGTCGCTGTCGTTGTCCGCGCAGGCGGGCGAGTTGTTTGTATCCATCAACAGCGCCAGCCCCATGACCCAGGGCGCTGGTTTGGTATTGGCCAGCCAGGCCTTGGAGCAAAAGTCCAGCGTGAGAGTGTTGTTGTGTGATGGAGCGGGTGATGTGGCCGTAGCCGGCAAAGAGATGCCAAGCTTGAAACCTAAAAACGTGACTGCACAGCAAATGTTGCAAGGCCTGATCAAAGCCGGTGCCAAGGTCGAAGTCTGCGCGCTGTACCTGCCCAACACCGGCCGTCAAGCCACAGACTTGATTCCGGGTGTGACCCCTGCCAAACCCGCCGAAGTGATCACCTATCTGCTCAAACCAGAGGTGACCACACTGTCGTTCTAAAACGCAATTTAACCCCCAGTTTCCGGTGGGCACAACCTGGTCGGGTCTTAGGATCGAAAAAGGGAGGAAACGAATGGTGTTGGCCGTGGCCATTGTTCACCGATGCGATGCACGTGATTATTTCGTACCTGATGGTGAATCGCACTGTCTGGGGCGCCAAGCGCGGGGTCTACAAGCTGTCACAAAACCCGGATTTTGTGGCCTAAATCAAGGCCGCTCTGGAAAAACGGGGCCTGACTGCCGAGGCAGAAGTCATCACTTTGTGCGCTTGGTTTGAGAGCGGGGCGAGCCCAGTGCTGGCTTTTTGCGTGCCAATGGGTTCCTCAACGCACGTTTTGTGGTCAATGGCTGTCAGGGTGCTGCACTCAAAGACGACCCAAAAGCCGGGTTTCGCATCCAGAACGGCTGGCAAAACGCCGGGCTGCCCAGGAGCATGAAGTTGAACCCGGCTGAGATGTACCGCACCGACACCCAACAGGGGTTTTAGGTCGGTAAACGCCGGTCAGAACGCCTCTTTTTCTGCCTCTAGGTACGCCAGGCTGGTGTACTTGCCGATGTTGGAATCAAAGCCCAGCATGGTCTTGGCCCGGCTGGCCACGCGGGGGTCGGCCAGCACCATGGCCTTGGCTTCTGCCTCGCTCTTGCCGTCCTTGATGGCTTGCTGGCAAGGCTCCCAAATGCCTGCCAAAAATTTGCCATAGGTGTCCAGCAGGTCAAAAGTGGCTTCGCCATGTCCGGGCAGCCAGAGCTGCTTGCCTGCGCCCGCGGCCAGTTCCTTGAAGTACTTGAAGGTGCCGGGGTAGGAGCCGTCGTCAATGTTGGCTATGCGGTTGGCCATGGCAATGTCGCCCACTGCGGTGATCTGGTCTTGCACCACCTGAACACACAAATCTGCTGTGGTGTGCGCCTTACCGTAAAAATGCATTTTCAGGGTGATGTCACCAAACTGGAGGGTTTGTCCGTGTTTGACCTCGGTGTTGGGCGGCACGACCTTGGTGCCCGCTGTGGCCTGGTTGGTCCAACGCTCCATCAGGCTACGCCAAAGGTTGCCTTCATAACCCTTGATCAGGTTCATGGTTTCGGCCAGGGCGTAAATCGGTAACTTGTCGCCATAGGCCTGCGCAAAGGCGTGGTTGCCGAGCCAGTGGTCGCCATGAACATGGGTGTTGAAGACCGCAATGACGGGCAACGGTGTCACTTTTTTGATCATGCGAATGGCCATCTGGCCAATTTGCAGTGAGCTGCCCGAGTCCAGGATCACCACACCGGCGCTGGTCACGACAAAGGTCACGTTGGACATCATGCCGTGGTTTTCAGGTGTCGGGAAACCATCGGTGGCAAAGATGGTCCAGACATGTTTGGACAACTGCTTTGGTGCGATGTCAGGGACCGGGCCGCCCTCAATGAAGTCACCAACCTGGTCTGCCAGTGATTTGGCCTCTGGCCACAGTGCCAGGCCGGTGGCGCCCAGGGCCACTCCGGCGCCTAGCAGGGCGCGTCGGGTCAACAGGGTGGGGCGGTCCGAGGGGGGCAGGTAAGGCGCTTTCATGCACAGGTCTCCACAATTTATGATGAAATATTGTCAGGTTGCCCACGCCAAATGGCGCTGGCAACTGTGGATTCAATACTATCTCAATTTTTAATTTCAATAGGAAACCCCGATGAAGACTGCTCACGACCTCGTTGCCGCTGCCAAGGCAAACATTCAAGAAATTTCGGTGGCTGAAGCCGAACAAGCGATTCGCGAAGCCGATGTGTTGGTAGATGTGCGCGAGGCGGATGAGTACGCTGCAGGTCATGTTCCTGGCGCGGTGCACGTGTCGCGCGGCATGCTGGAGTTCAAGTTCAGTGCCAATCCAGCCCTGCAGTCGCGCGACTTGGCGGTGGTGCTGTACTGCAAAACCAGTGGCCGCGCTGCCTTGGCCAGCGCCGCTTTGCATGAGATGGGCTACCTGAACGTGCGCTCTATCTCTGGCGGGTTTGATGCTTGGGCGGCTTCGGGTAAACCTGTCGCCAAGCCAGAAATACCGTCGTTTGAGTGACGATTCCACTTGTCTGCATCCTTGGGTTTAATACGGCTTCGTTGATTTAAATCAATCGGTCGAGGGAAGGAGCCAGTGCTGACGGGTGTAGGATGCATCGGCACTTTCTTACAGAACTCTCAAACAGAAAAAAAGGACAGACAAGATGATCCGCATTCAAACAGCAACTCTCATACGGACTTTTTTGGCCATCGGTTTGACAGCCGGCGCGATGGCTGTGCAAGCACAAGTGGTTGACGTTGCTGCGGCTGAAAAACTGCTGGATGACAGCAAATGCGGCAAATGTCACTCGGTAGACAAACAAAAAGATGGCCCTGCTTACAAAAAGACGGCGGCCAAGTACAAGGGCAAGGCCGACGCAGAAGCCAAGCTGTTCACCCACCTGACCACTGGCCCGACCGTTGAACTTGATGGTGTCAAAGAAGAGCACACCAAAATCAGGTCCAAGGATGAAGCTGCCATCAAGAACGCTGCTCGCTATATTCTGTCGCGCTGAATGGCCGCCACTTTCGGCCATTCAAGATGAAATCAATTTTTAGATGGATTCGCCAGCATTGGCTGCTGTCGATCGGGCTTGCTGCCGGGCTGGGTTTTTTTTCGGTGGCAGTGGGAATTTCTGGTGCTTATGTATTGGCCCATACCAGCACGGAAGAATTTTGCGTTGGCTGTCATGAAATGTCGTACAACTTTGCAGAGTACAAAGGCACCATTCACGACACCAACCGCACTGGTGTGCGCGCTATTTGCACCGATTGCCACGTGCCGCATGAGCCCGGCCCCTTGGTCTTGGCCAAGATCAAGGCGACCAAGGATCTGTATTACACCTATATCTCACCGTCCATAGATACCAAGGAAAAATTTGAGGCCAAACGTGCCGTGATGGCACAACGTGTGTGGCGCGAGATGAAGGCCACGGACTCGCACGAATGCCGCAGTTGTCATCGGGAGGACAAGATGAGTGTGGATTTGCAAACCCCCAAAGCCAAAGTGCGCCACGCCAAGGGCAAGGCCGAGGGCAAGACCTGCATTGAATGCCATTTTGCGATTGCCCACAAAGAACCTGATGGTCCAGGGCCTGCAGAGTTGTTTGGTGATGCGGCTGCCAAGCCGTGATCGTTTGTTGTTTATTAACCGAGGAGAAAAGATGAAATTGAACTTATTGGCTTCTGTGGCCTGTGCTGTGATTGCTTTGCCCGTCATGGCCGCTGACGTGACCTACCGCAAGGACGTGGCACCTATCCTCAAGAAGTACTGTGCAGAATGCCACTCTGAAAAGGCCGAGTCGCCTTCCATGGCGGAATTCAAGTTGGACGAGGAAAAGTATAAAAAAGCCAAAGTTGGCCCCCGTAGTGATACCTACGAGCATCTTCTCCAATTGGTCAATGGCAACTCGACAGGTGCTTTCATGCGCCGCCTGGACGACGGCACCAATCCCTATGCCAAAGGCAAGCCCGGCAATATGTACCTTTACTTGTGTGAAAAGGGCAACACCAACAACAACGCAGAATGCGCGGCCAATTTGGCGGTGCTCAAAGCCTGGGTGGTGGGTGAGGGCAACCAGTGGGATATGAATGGCATTGGCCAACGTGGTGACATGCCTCCCATCACCTTGGAGCAATTGAGAAAGATGAAGCTCAAGTATTGATGCAGAGACAACAGGCGTGTTGCCTTTGGCTGCACGTCAGTTGATCAAAAAAAGCCGCTGAAATCAGCGGCTTTTTTTCGCGATGTGACCTGCGCCGGCTTGCGCCTGCGCCATCAACGGCCGACTTAACGCCGCTCCTGCAAGGTCTGGATGTACGCCAGAATGTCATGAGTGACAGCGGAGTCGATTTCTCTGAGGGCGGGCATGGTGTCATCCGGATGGCCGTTGAGCATATTGTGCAAACTGTGCCAGGGGTCACCACGGGAGACCTTGCCCAAATGGCGCTTGGCCACAAACTGACCTTCCAGGCCATGGCAGCCGGCGCACATGGTGCGGTAGTGGGCCCGCCCTTTGGTTGTGTCGCCGCGGGCGAGTCCGGTTTTTGGGTCTATGACCGAGTCCACATCGATCTGTCCATAACTTACAAAATTGGCCAGATCTTGCAGGTCGCGGTGCTTCAGGACCGCTCCATAGAGATGAGTTGCACCACGCAAGATCGCCATGGTTTTGGCTGGGTCAGCGCCGGCCATGGCGCGGATACCTTTGATTCCGGTGGCATGGCTGCCTTTGGCATACTGGCCTTGATCACCTTTGTAGTCCCAGCCGTGGCATTCTTTGCAGCGCCAGGTTTCATTGGCGGAGTTAGCGTAATAGGCCTTGGGCGGGTAGGCTGGGTGCGGTAGGGCCTGGCGTTGGCCGCCAGTGTGCACTTGCCAATCGTCATACAGCCTGCCGCCGTTGGCCACCGAAGCGACCAGATTCAGGCTGCGCAGGGTTTGTAAATAGGCCAACATGTTCACGGCAGTGTCTTCGCCCAGGGTGCGCAAGGCAGGCATGTTGCCACCAGGGTGACCGTTGAGCGCGACGTGAAGAATTTCTACCGGGCGTTGCCGGGCGGACTCCCCCAGTGGCGCGATTTCACGCAGACGGTCGCCTTCAAGGCCGTGGCACGCGGCGCAGACGGTGGCAAACACCTTTTGTGCGGAGGTTTGTCCTGGCTTGACATGTTTGGCCATCCCCACCAGTCGATTCATGTCGTACTGACCACTGGCAACAAAGTTGGCCAGGTCCAGGCGGTCGTTGTCGTCGAGTAGTTCGTCGTACCCGTGGTTGGCATCTTTGAGCAGTGCAGCGATAGCTTTCACGTCTGCCTTATGGCGGCCCTGAATGCCTATCACACCGTTGTTGCCCTTGTAGTCCCAGCCATGGCACTCCACACAGCGCCAAGTGTCCGACGTCACCCCTCGAGTCTGCTTGGTTTTAAAAGCTGGATTGATGTGGTTGGGTGTGCGACCCTTGATTTCGGCAGCCCAGTTGTCGTAAAGGCGCCCCCCCCGCACCACAGACGCGGGGTCATTGGCACTGGCGGGTGACAGTGTGAGAGCCGCCGTCATGGCCACCACCGTGGCAAGCAACATGCGTTTCATTGTGTGTCTCCTTGAAGGGCGCGAGAGTTCGCAAACCATTCTAGGTTTGCGCGCTGGCCTTACAAAAATGATTGCAGAGAAAAGAGGCTTGTGGCGGTCCGCTTCTCTCATTCATTGATAAAAATCAATCAATTGAAGGAGCAAATTTTTGCTAAAGGGCCCGGCCCTCGCCCGCCTCTTCAACCGTCTGCCCATCGCGTATGTGATAAATCCGCTTGAAAGTCGGGATGATCTTTTCGTCGTGGGTCACCACAATGATCGCCGTATGCGCTTGCAAAGCCATCTGGTTGAGAATGCGCATGACACCCAAAGCCCGTTCACTGTCTAAAGGTGCCGTGGGTTCATCGGCCAAGATGACTGGAGGCCGGTTGGCCAGCGCCCGTGCAATGGACACCCGTTGCTGCTCGCCACCGGAAAGTTGCGACGGCTGGGCTTTGGCACGGTGCTGCACGTCCAGCGCTGTCAGCAGCTCAAGCGCCCGGGCTCTTGAACTGGTGTTGGCTTGGCCAGCGAGCATAGGCAGCAGGGCCACGTTGTCCGTCACGTCCAGAAACGGAATCAGATACGGTGCCTGAAAAATAAAGCCAATGCGGTCACGCCTCAGTGCACGCAGGTCCGCCACTTGCCAGCCGTTGTCGTAAATGACGTCATCACCGAGTGTCATCTTGCCCGAGGTGGGTTCAATGATGGCACCCAGGCATTTCAGCAGTGTGCTTTTGCCCGAGCCTGACGGGCCGACCAGTCCAACGACCTCACCCGGTGCGACCGACATGTTGACGTTTTTCAGAGCCTCTACGGCGCTGTCGCCCTGGCCATAGACCTTGCGCAGGTTTTCAATGTGGATGCCACCACCTGATGCTTGGTTGGTCATGGTTTATCCAATCGCCTCAGCGGGGTCTACCTTGAGCGCGACTCGAATCGCCAGGGTGCTGGCCAGTGCACAGATCAGTAACGTGGCGACCAGACCCACCGCGGAGTCTTTGGGCAACAACAAGACATATTTTGGGAATACCGGTGCCCAGCTGGTGGCAGCCACTTTGCCCACCATGAAGCCGATCAAGCCCAGGCCTAAAGCCTGTTGCAAAATCATGCCAGCGATGGTGCGGTTGCGGGTGCCAATGAGCTTGAGAACCGCAATCTCCCGAATTTTTCCCATGGTCATGGTGTAGATGATGAAGGCCACAATGGCCGCACTGACCACCGACAAAATGACCAGAAACATGCCAATCTGGCGGGCTGAATTGGCAATCAGCTTGGCCACCAAAATCTCTTCCATCTGCAGGCGGGTAAACACCTGAACATGTTTCCAGCGTCGAAGCGGTTCGGCCACTTGCTCGGGCTGCCAGCCGTCCTGCAACTGCACCAGCACGGCATTGACGCTGTGACTGCTGGTCTGCAGTCCCAGTACCGCATCGAGCAGGCCTGGCACGCCCGGGCGATTAAAGGCCGGGTTGGACGCCGTGCGCAGGCGGTCGCTCACGATGGTGTCGTTGTCCTTGAGAAACTGCGCTTCCTGTGCGTCTTTCAGGGGGATGAACACCATGGGGTCGCCACCCGAGGACACCATGCGCTGGGTCAGGCCCACCACCGTGTAAGTGTGACGGCGCACGCGCAATTCTTCGCCCAACTGGATGCCGGTTTTGACATCGACGACCGCCTCATAGTGGTTACGGGTCAGCTGCCGGCCCGCCACCAGATAAGCTGGCGCACCAGGTTGGCCTGGCTCGGTGCCGACTACCATCACCCGGACTTCGTCGCCGCTGGCACGTTGAACCTGCTGAGTCAGGTAGGTGACGTTGGCAGCCTGGCCCACACCTGGCATGCCGCGCACACTGCGTACCACATCGTCCTTGAGGCTGGAAGCTTCGGCATATGGACCTTGCGTGTCTTTTTGGACCACCCAAAGGTCAGCACCACTGTTGCTCAGCAAAGCCTGGGCGTCATCCACCATTCCGCGGTAGATGCCAGCCATGGAGAGTGTCACGCCAATGAGCAAGCCCAGCCCCAGGCCCGTCAGGGCGAATTTGCCCCAGCCGTGCAAAATATCGCGCCCGGCCAGGCTGATCATGGCTTGTCCCCTGGCTGGATCAAGGCCTCGACCACCTGGACGCGAGCACCCGCTTTGAGGGCTTTCTCGCTGTAGACCACAACGCTGTCGTCTTTGGACAGCCCTTGCAAGACCTGCACTTTGCCGTCCAGGCTGCTGGCACCGAGTTGCACTGGGGCGAAGTCAAGGGTCTTGTCTTTGAGCCGCCAAACCCCAGCTTGCCCTTGCTGGCGCTGAATGCTGGCGTTAGGCAGCAGCAAGGCGGGTGCCGTGGTGGGCAATTGCAGTGTGACTTCGGCCATTTCACCGACAGATGCCCCGGCCGGTGTTTGGTCAAATGCCACTTGCGCAATTCGCTCTTCGGTGACGCTGTCGGCCAGCAGCTCGACGCGCGCGACTTGGCCGTTCAAGAGGGCTTGGGGTTTCGAGCGCAGCACGATGACGCCTTTGAGGCCTGGCATCAGCCCGCTGGAACGACCCTGGTCAACTCGCAGCTTGACCCACAGGCTGTCGGGGTCCATCAGGCGCAATACGGCTTGACCGGCCACCACGGTGCTGCCGGCTTCAAAGTCACGGCTGGTGACAACGGCATCTGCCGGGGCCAGCAATCGCACATTGCCACGTTGCTGGGCCAGGGCGGCACGCTCAGCTTTGAGTCGGTTGATATCTTGCCCGGCGCCCTTGAGGTTGGCTTGTGTGGCTTGCAGGGCGGCTTCCGCGGACGCCTGTTCTTGTAGGCGTGAGTCCAGTGCACCTGGGCTAATGAACTGCTGTCGCGCCAGGTCCTGGTTGCGCCGGGAGTTGGCTTCTGCCAATGACCGGCGTGCGGTGGCATCACTCACCTGAGCCTGGGAACTAGCTTGCGCACTGTCGGCGCGGGCCAGCGAGGCGTCCAGTGCGGCCAGGCGTTGATCCAGGTCCACCGGGTCCATTTCTGCCAACAATTGGCCGGCTTTGACGGCATCTCCCACATCGACCTTCACACTGAGCACCCGACCTGCCGCCGTGGGGCCGACCATCCAGCTGCGGCGTGCCTCCACAGTCCCGATGCCGAAAATGGATGGGCTCAAAGAGCCTTCCTTGGCCTGTATCACGGTGATTTTGATGGGGGCCAGTGGCCCGGAGCGCAGCGACACCCAGGCCACGGCACCCAGCAAAACCAGAATGGCGCCACCCAAGGCCAGGCGGCGTAACAGAAGTTGTTGAGAATTCATAGGGTGCTTTCGGGTTCAGGAAAGGGAGTCGGCTTGTATGCCGCGCTGAAAAATGGCAAAGACGCCAGGGGCAAGCTGCGCCATCCCAGCGACATGGCCTGAGATCAAAGACTGCATCACCAGACCCTGTATGGATCCGATGAATAACACGGCGGCCGCGGGCAAATCGAGCTGACGTGGCAACGCGCCGTCGGCTTGAGCCTGCGTCAGCAGACCTATCAGCAACTGGCGGTATTGCTGCATCAGGCGACGTACACCGGCTTTCAAGGCCGTGTCGTCGGGGCTCTGAAGCTCCTGGAAGATCACCCGTGGAACGCCGGGGTAGGCCATGACAAAGTCGACATGCGCCACAAAGACGCCTCGCAAGGCCTGCATGGGTGCCAGCCGGTTTTGATGGGCAGCATCGTTCAGACGCGCCATCAGTGTCGCGGTGACCCAGTCCATCACCGCCAGCCAGATCGCCTCCTTGCTGGCAAAGTGCCGAAATATGCCGCCTTGCGTGATGCCCACCGCCGTGGCCAGATCAGTGGTGGTGATGCTGGCTGGACTACGCTGCGCCGCCAGTGTCAGCGCGGCTTCAACCAACCCGGCTTGTCGGATCTCGGTGGCTTGTTTGGCGGGTTTGTCGAGTACTTGCATACCGGCTAAAGTAATTAAACAATTACTTATTGTAAGGCAATGCTGTTTGTGCCGTTGGCTGAGAATCCGATCGCTGTGTCGGTGTTGTACGTGACGCTGGCCTGACCCCAAAGCGCCAGGTACTCCTGCAAATTGCAAATAGCCACTGCGCGCCCGCGTGACTTGGGTCACCGAACTCATGGCAGGATTGCTGCTGTAATGTGTGTTTTATCTTGTCTGATGAGGAGCCTGTTGTGATGAATTTAAAATACTTTTTGCTGAGCCGCGGTGTGTTGGCGTCACTGCTGTGGGTGAGCCTGACGGCGCTGGCCCAAGAAGCCCCCGTGATGCTGGAAGCCCGCAAGGTGGCGGGTGCGGTGCCACCGAAATTGCTGGAGGTGCTCAATACCCAAATTGCCAAAGACGGTGTGGCCTCGGCTGTGACAGTTTGCAATGAAAAGGCCCCCCAAATGGCCAAGGCAGCGTCTGAACAATCGGGCTGGGCCATTCGACGTGTGTCGCTGCGCAACCGCAACCCGAAGGCGGTCCCCGATGCATGGGAACTTGCTGCCCTGGAAGACTTTGACCGCCGCGCTGCCGCAGGCGAAAGCCCCATGACGCTGGAGAAATATGCTGAAGTCGATACCGCCACCGGCAAGGAGGCGCGCTACATGAAAGCCTTGCCGGTACAGCAGGTGTGTGTGGCCTGTCACGGCGTTAGCGACAAAATCACACCCGAAGTGTCTGAACGCCTGCACACCCTGTACCCTGCCGACAAAGCCACCGGTTACACCGTGGGCCAGATCCGGGGTGCCATCACGATCCGCAAAGCACTCTGAAAGTTTTATAGGTCATATTGACCTGTAGCCTTTTCAGAATAAGCGCTATTTGCTATTTTTAGTGAAGCAATCATGGAGATGTCAGTGCCTTGATCTTCCGGTAGAGAGAGCGCTCACTGATACCCAATTGCTTGGCCAGCTCGGCCCGACTGCCGGTGTGGGATGCAACGATGCCTTGCAAGGCAACGTGGGCCAATGACTTGAGCGCACCCCGCGCGACCATTGGCGACTTGGTCTCGTCATCAGACGGGTTGAGAATCTGCGTGGGGTTATGGATCTGCCCAAGCAAGTTGCCCACTGGCCGTCGGCCTGATTTCAAGGCTTGTTCGACATGTGTGGATTCCAATGTGTCACCATCGCATAGCAGGGCCGAGCGCTCCAGCAGGTTGCGTAACTCGCGTACATTGCCTGGGTAGGCTTGCGCTTGCAATATCTCCAACGCGCCATCGCTGATACCGAGTTTGCGCTGGGGCGCTACCCGTGTCAGCAATGACAGCGTCAGCAAGGCAATGTCATCAATGCGCTCGCGTAGGGCAGGCAGATGAATCGGGAAGGTGCTCAAGCGGTAATACAGATCCTCGCGAAACTGGCCTTGTGCCACCATCTGGTCCAGGTTGCGGTGGGTGGCAGAAACCACCCTGATGTCGGCATGGCGCTGCTCTGTGCTGCCCACGCGTCGATAGGTGCCGGTTTCAAGCAGACGTAACAGTTTTACCTGCATGGTCAAAGGAATGTCGCCCACCTCGTCTAAAAACAAGGTACCGCCGCTGGCCGCTTCCACCAAACCGCTGCGGGCCGCATTGGCGCCGGTAAACGCACCGCGTTCGTGGCCGAACAACTCGGACTCAAATAGATTTTCGGGTAGGCTGGAGCAGTCAACCGGCACCAGTGCATGGCTGGCACGCCGGCTGGCCTCGTGCACCGCTCTGGCTACCAACTCTTTGCCGGTGCCAGACTCGCCCAACAGCAGAACCGTGGCCATGGATGGAGCCACGCGGGCCACCAGGGTCAGCATGTGTTGAAAAACGGCCGATCGCCCAATCAGTCCTTGGGCGCTGGCGTGGCCTTGTGCGACCCGCAGAGACTCCATTTTCTCAACGTAGAAAGCTTGCTGGCCGCTGGCATCGAGCAGGGGTGCCAGTTCAATGTTGACGTATTCCTCACCCTTGGACGTGTGGTGCATGTGCAGTACACGTTCTCGCTGACCTGACTCCCGCGAGCGCGCCAGCGGGCAAGATTCTCCAGCTTGGTCGCACGGCACGCTGAAGCGGTGTGACACCTCGTAACAGGTGCGCCCAACCACGCTGCGGTCCGGGCTGAATTGGCGCCGGTAGGCTGCATTGGCTGCCAGTATGCGGTATTGGTTGTCAAACAGAATGTGCGGCTCGGGCAGGCCTTCAACGAATGACATGAGTTCGGGCAGGGGTTTCAAAGTGAACCTTTTTAAATGAAGCTGTCATGTACTGTATGTCAAAACGCTGACAGTACTGCCATATGTGTCAGTGGCGCTTTGGCGTGACGGTTGTATTGACTGCATGGATCTACGTAAGACATTGAAAACAAATGGAATTTTTATCTTTTCGGTTTGGCACGGATATTGATAACACTGGGTATGTCCTATTGCACCTTGCCTTGTCATGAAGCCGGCTGACCAACTGTTGGTGAAGCGCCTGGGTGTAGTGCTGGTGATCAATCTGGTGTTTTTGTTTGGGTTGCGTGTCAACCGCAGCCTATGTGCAAGAGCATGACCACGCGGCTTATTGAGCCAACCCTTTTATTGATATTTTTTGGAGAACACCATGAATGCTTCTGTCACTTTTGATGCCCTGGCGGCCAATGCCAGTGACCACGACGCCGAGCGCCGCAAGATGGTGCTGCTAACGGCTGGCTCTGCAGGCGTAGCGGTAGTTGGGTTGGCCGTGCCGCTGGTGTCAAGTTTTGCGCCCAGCGAGAGGGCCAAGGCCGCTGGCGCAGCGGTGGAGGCAGACATTTCAGACATTGCACTGGGCGCAGTGAAAACCATCGAGTGGCGTGGTAAGCCGGTGTGGGTCATGCGCCGTACGCCTGAGATGCTTGCAAGTCTGGCCGCACAGGACAGCCTGCTGGTTGATCCGGCATCCAACGTCAAATCGCAGCAGCCGGCCTACACCCAAAATGCGCATCGCTCCATCAAGCCCGAATACTTTGTGGCCGTAGGTATTTGCACGCACTTGGGCTGCTCGCCCAACGCGGTGGCGGCAGGCTCGGCCAACCCCAGTGTGGGTGCGGATTGGAAGGGTGGTTTTTTCTGCCCTTGCCACGGTTCCACCTTTGATTTGGCAGGCCGCGTCTTTAAGAACAAACCGGCACCCACCAACCTGGAAGTGCCGCCCCACAAGTACCTCGCTGAAGGCCGGTTGCTGATTGGTGAAGACAACGCGGCTTGATCGCACATGAAGGAATTGACATGTGGCATTTCACTTGGGTGTTGGTCATTCTGAATGCACATGGCTCATCAAATCACCTTTATCGGTTCAGGTTTTGGCGCACTGTCAACCGTGCACGAAGTGCGCAAGCGCGATGCGCAGGCAGACATCACGCTGATTGCGCCACTCGTCGAACTGCATTACCTGCCGGGCTTCATCTGGATTCCCTATGGCCTGCGCACGCGTCAGCAGTTCATCATTCCTTTGGAAAATTTCTTTACCCGTATGCGCGTCAGGCACGTGGTTGCTGAAGTGACAGGCCTGCGCGACGGTGGCAGATGGGTCGATTCCACAGCAGGCGAGGTGCGTAACGATGCGCTGGTGATTGCCTCTGGTGGGCGCTTCATCAAGAAGCTGCCCGGCATTGAGCACGCTATCACGCCATGCGAAGGCATCGCAGCTGCCGAGAGAATTCGTGATCGGCTGAAAGCGATGTCGGGTGGCACGATTGCCATTGGTTTTGCCGGCAACCCCAATGAGCCCAGTGCCGTGCGTGGCGGGTCGATGTTTGAATTTTTGTTTGGCATCGACGAGCAGCTTAAGCGGGAAAGGCGACGCGACAAGTTTGAGTTGGTCTGCATCATTGACGCAATTGACCACGGTACCGTCGTGTTTTGCAATGAAAAGCGGCAAATCATCCTGCCGTCGTCACGCCTGTTCCGTTGGGTTAAACGCGGGTTTGAAATCGCTTACTTGAGGAAATACAAATGAAGACATCTGTGGCACTGTCACCGTATGAGTTTTTGGGCGGTGAGGCTGGCATCAAACACTTGGTTAATCGCTTTTATGAGTTGATGGATGAACTGCCAGAAGCTTATGCCGTGCGCCAGATACACCCTGAGAGCCTGAGTGGCAGTGCCGCAGGTTTGTTTGACTTTTTGTCTGGCTGGTTCGGTGGGCCACAGCTTTATACCGAGAAAAAAGGTCACCCACGTTTGCGCATGCGCCACGCACCGTATTCAGTCAGCCAAGGGATGCGTGACGAGTGGATGTTGTGCATGACACAAGCTATTGGTGAGCAAGTGGCGGACGACGAATTTCGGGCCTGGCTGGTCAACAGCTTTGCACAGATGGCGGATCATTTGATCAATACAGATCGTGTTCCTGTCTGTCATTTAGGTGACTAGTTAACTGACATAAATGGCAGTTGGCACCCTAGGCGTCTCAATGAGATTCCTTTGCATACTTCTAAGTCTTTGATTTATTTAGGTAATATATTCGGATGCAGGTCTGGCATGGTTTGTGAATGTGTTGTGACAACCTAACAATGCCTGTCATGAGGGATGGCGCTGCCAAGACCTCTAAAATTCTGCAGGCCAGGAGCACCTGAAATGTACTTTCGAATATTGCATGACGACACCAGCGGTGAGCTCACTTATCTGCTCGCTGACATGGATGCTCAGGAAGCGGTATTGATTGACCCCCACGCCCGTGACTTGCCGGTGTTGACGGCTTTGTTGGCCGAGCGGGAGTTGCGCCTGCGTTGGGTGTTGCGCACCCATCACCATGACGACCAACTAACGCTGGAGCGGCTAGCCTTGGCTCAACTGGCGGCACCCCTGATTCAAGGTGATGCCTTGCCAGCGGGCACCGAGCTGGATGATGGTGCCGTGTTGCCCTTTGGTGATGAGGTGATTCGGATGGTGGCGACTCCCGGGCACACCTTGTCTTGCCTGAGTTTTGGATGGCGAGACCGTTTTTTTTGTGGTGGTTTGCTGGCGGTGGCCGTATGCCCACATCAACCCCGGCCGTTAGCCCCTGAAGCTTTGTGGGACAGCGTGACGCAGCGAGTTTTCACCTTGCCGGACGAGACTCTGATCTTTGCCGGACATGAACGTCGGGCGCGCGCCGTCAGCACTGTGCTTGAGCAACGGCGCTGGCATCCTTTTTTTGCAGGATTGACACGTGATGAATTTTTGGCGCATATGGCGGCGCTGCCAGAAAAACAAGTAGCCGAATCTATTTTTTGAGGAATGACACATGAATGCCAAGAACAATGAAGCCAAAAAGGTGATTCCGATCACTGCAGTGGAGCCCGATGTACAGATGGTTTCGCTGTATGCCGCACACAAGAAGATTTACCCCAAGAGTGTGACGGGTGTATTTTCAAATTGGCGCTGGATCATGGTGTGGGTCACCCAGATCATTTTCTACGGCTTGCCGTGGCTGGAGTGGGGTCAGCGCCAGGCGGTGCTGTTCGATCTGAGCGTGCGCCGTTTTTATATCTTTGGTTTGGTGCTGTACCCCCAGGACTTCATTTACCTGACCGGCTTGATGATTATTGCAGCGCTATCGCTGTTTTTGTTCACTGCCGTCGCAGGGCGTCTGTGGTGTGGCTACGCTTGTCCGCAAACGGTGTACACCGAAATCTTTCTTTGGATTGAAAAGAAGCTGGAGGGCGACCGTTCAGCCCGCATTCGCCGGGATGAGGGCCCCATGACGGCTGAAACGTTTGCCCGCAAGGCAGGTAAACAATTTTTGTGGATTGCTTTTGCCTTTTGGACTGGTTTTACCTTTGTCGGTTACTTTGTGCCGATGCGCGAAATGGCTGGAGCATTTCTGGGTGGCCAACTGGCGGCCTGGGAGTTTTTCTGGGTCTTTTTCTACGCGTTTGCCACCTACGGTAATGCTGGTTTCATGCGTGAGCAGGTGTGTCTGCATATGTGCCCCTATGCACGTTTTCAGAGTGCCATGTTTGACAAGGACACCTTGATCGTGACCTACGATGAAGAGCGCGGTGAGCCGCGTGGTGCCCGCTCTAAGAAAGCTGACCCCGCCAAACTCAACCTGGGTTCGTGTGTTGATTGTGGCTTGTGTGTGCAGGTTTGCCCAACGGGTATTGATATTCGTAATGGTTTGCAATACCAATGTATTGGTTGCGGTGCCTGCGCAGACGTGTGCGACACGGTCATGGACAAAGTGGGGTATGCGCGCGGCTTGGTCAAATATTCAACCGAAAACGCCATGGCCAACAAATGGACTCCAAAGCAAACCCTGCGTCATGTGCTGCGACCCCGAATTTTGGTCTACACCAGCATTTTGCTGGGGATCGTGTTGGCGATTTTTGTCAGTCTGGCCATGCGCACACCGTTCAAGGTGGATGTGGTGCGGGATCGTGGTGTCATGGCACGTGTTGTGGATGCGGGTAAAACCGAAAATGTCTACCGTCTGCAGGTCATGAACGCGACCGAAGCGGATCAGCGTTATCGTATTTCCGTAACCGGGCTGCCAGGTTTGACGATCACCTCAGAGGACACGGTCAGCGTCAAGTCGACCGAAGCCAATACCGTGCCAGTGCGCGTGCAAGCACCGTTCGAGGTGGCCAAACCAGGGTCGCATGAGATTCATTTTGAAATTGAATCGCTGGACAGCCCGGGCAAATTGCGTGAGAAATCAACTTTCATGATTCCCCAGTAAGACATCGCGTGCCGCCATGGTTGCCTGTGGCGGCGCGGGGGTTTCTCATGATGACCAGGGTAACCTGACACCTACAATCTGCCCCAACAAGAGGTGGCATCATGCGAATTCTGATTTCTAATGACGATGGCTTTCAGGCTCCTGGCATTGTGGCTTTGTACGAAGCGCTGAAAGACATTGCCGACGTGGAGGTGGTCGCGCCCGAGCACAACAACAGCGCCAAGTCCAACGCACTGACCTTGCATTCGCCGCTGTATGTTCATCAGGCCAGCAACGGGTTTCGTTATGTCAATGGCACCCCGGCTGATTGTGTGCATATTGCGTTGACGGGGCTGCTGGACTATCGCCCCGACCTGGTGGTATCCGGGATCAACAACGGTGCCAACATGGGGGATGACACCATTTACTCCGGCACGGTGGGGGCGGCCATGGAAGGTTATCTGTTCGGCATTCCTTCCATCGCGTTTTCTCAAGTACAGCGCGATTGGCTGCACCTCGACGCTGCCGCCCTGAAGGCGCGGGAAATGGTGCTACAGATGTCGGAGCAAAATCTGGTTGGCAGTCAGGCCTGGTTGCTTAATGTCAATATTCCGAATTTGCCCTCCGAGCAGATGGGCCGTGTCAAGCTGTGCCGCTTGGGGCGCCGCCACGCGGCTGAACCCGTCATCACGCAAAAAAGCCCGCGCGGTGAAACCATGTACTGGATCGGCGCGGCGGGTGCCGCCAAGGATGATGCGGATGGCACCGACTTTCATGCCACCATGCAGGGCCACATTGCGATGACGCCATTGAAGGTGGACCTGACGGACCATGACCACTTGAGTTACTGGGCGCAAACCGCGTCCAAATTGTCAATGGGTGCGGGTCAGGCCTGATGGCTGGTAGCCATAAGCCCGCCCCGAAGGCCCGCCCGGGGTTTCCGGCACGACTCGATGCCAGCCCTTCAATGCCGCTGAGGTCCACGGTCAGCTTGGTTCGCCAGCCTGTTAACTCGTTGCCACAGAGACCGGTGGGGCTGGGTATGGATTCCAGCGCGGTGCGTTTGAGCATGGTGGCCAAGTTGTCCCAGCAGGGTTTGACAGATACACAGGTGTTGGCCGCCATGAGTGTGATCGAGCGCCATCGCTTTGTTGATTCGGCGCTGGTCAACCAGGCCTATGAAGACACCAGTTTGCCCATTGGGATGGGGCAAACCATCTCCAAGCCAGGTGTGGTCTCACGCATGCTGGAGCTTCTGCGCCAAGGGCGTGCCGAGCGCCTGGGGCGGGTGCTTGAAATCGGAACCGGTTGTGGCTATCAGGCAGCCGTCTTGGGGCAACTGTGTGTTGAGGTGTATTCGATCGAGCGTCTGCGCGGTTTGCACGACAAGGCCCGCGAAAATCTCCGGCATTTGCGGCTGGCCAATGTTCATCTGCTGTTTGGAGATGGCATGCAGGGTTACGCCAAAGGCGCGCCTTATGCGGGCATCATCGCCGCGGCCGGTGGTGAGGCCATCCCCCAATGCTGGCTGGATCAACTGGCCGTGGGTGGGCGATTGGTGGCGCCGGTTGCTGCCGGCGCGCAAAGCCCCGGTCGTCAGGCTCTGGTCGTGGTCGACAAGACGGAACAGGGTTTGCGCCAGACCGTGATGGAGGCTGTTCACTTCGTCCCCTTAAAATCAGGGATTGCTTGACAGGGATTTGTATGACTGGTTTGAATCGACGATGGGGTTTGGGATGCAGTGCGGCTTTGCTTGCGCTGCTGCTGGTGGGCTGCAGCACCCGAAGTCTGAACCGTGCACCGGTGGAAGACCGTCCGTTGCGCTCGGCTGTCACCGAGACCAAAACCGCCGCCGATGTGAAGATCGCTGCGGACATTCCGGTGGTCAAGCAGCCTCCCGGTTTTGAAAACGCCGGTCTGCCCGGCTACTACACCGTCAAGCCTGGCGATACACTGTTGCGGATTGCCCTGGAAAATGGTCAATCCATGAAAGACATTGCGCGCTGGAGCCATGTCGACAACCCCAATCGCATCGAAGTGGGGCAAGTCCTGCGGGTGGTGCCGCCTCTTGGCAATGAGGTTCTGGTCAAGCCGGTGGCCAAACCGCAGGTCGAGGCGACG
Source organism: Rhodoferax sp. (assembly GCA_020048255.1). Classification (GTDB taxonomy): domain Bacteria; phylum Pseudomonadota; class Gammaproteobacteria; order Burkholderiales; family Burkholderiaceae_C; genus Rhodoferax. The sequence goes on from JAIFMR010000087.1 coordinate 28,702, forward strand.
CCGGCTACTGCCGCAGCCTCTGCCCAGGCTCCTGCATCGGCAGCCAGTGCGGCTGCTGTTGTCAGCAAACCTGCTGCGGCAGAGGGCGATATCAACTGGATCTGGCCCGCCAGCGGCGCGGTGATAGCCGGGTTCGACGAGGTCAAAAACAAGGGCGTCGATATCGGGGGCAAGGCCGGTGACCATGTGTTGGCGGCGGCTGACGGCCGGGTGGTCTACGTGGGTGCAGGGCTGCGCGGTTACGGCAATCTGATTATCTTGAAGCACAACAATGTCTATTTGACCGCATACGCTCACAACCAGACTTTGTTGGTCAAGGAAGATCAATCTGTGTTGCAGGGGCAGAAGATTGCCGAGATGGGTAACAGTGACGCGGACCGCGTGAAGCTGCATTTTGAAGTGCGTCGTCAGGGCAAGCCGGTCGACCCAGCCAAGTATTTGCCGGTACGCTAGCCGGTTGCGGCTGCTGGACCCGTGGGGTCACCCACATCACTGAGCAAATCAAACGAATGACTGAAATAACTGAAGTGCCGGCAAAAAAGGCCGTTCCAGACGATTGGCTGTGGGTTGAATCCCTGGATCTGGAGGCGCAGGGCGTGGCGCACAAGGCCGACGGCAAGGTGGTTTTCATTGAGGGTGCCTTGCCGTTTGAGTATGTGAGTGCCAACATCAACCGGCACAAGAACAACTGGGAGCAGGGTACGCTGACGGCGATTCATCGCGCATCCTCGCAGCGCGTGGAGCCGGTTTGTCCGCATTTCGGTTTGCACACCGGCGCTTGTGGTGGCTGCAAGATGCAGCATTTGCACAGCAGTGCGCAAGTGGCTGTGAAACAGCGCGCACTCGAAGACAACCTGTGGCACTTGGGCAAGGTGAAGGCCGACCAAATCATGCGACCGATCGAGGGGCCAACTTGGGGCTACCGTTACCGGGCGCGCCTGTCGGTACGCTTTGTGCGCAAAAAGGGCACCGTGCTGGTGGGATTTCACGAGCGCAAAAGCCGCTATGTGGCAGACATGGGCGTTTGTCCGGTGTTGCCGCCCCAGGTTGAAGCCTTGCTGTTGCCGCTGCGTGCGCTAATTTCAATCATGGACGCTGTCGAGACCGTTCCTCAGATTGAACTGGCCTGTGGCGACAAGGTGATCGCCCTGGTACTGCGCCACATGGAGCCCTTGAGTGAGGCGGACCAGGCGCGTTTGCGTGAATTTGCGCATCAGCACCCGCCGGTGCAATGGTGGCTCCAGTCCAAAGGGCTGGATACGGTGTGTTTGCTGGACGAAGGTGGTGAGCCGTTGGCTTACGCCTTGCCGGACTTTGGCGTCACCATGCCGTTTCGGCCGACCGACTTTACGCAGGTCAACCCGCACATTAACCGTGTGTTGGTGTCACGGGCGCTGCGCTTGCTAGATGTGCAGAAGAACGAACGCGTGATTGATTGGTTTTGTGGCCTGGGTAATTTCACCTTACCGCTGGCGACTCAGGCACGCGAAGTTTTGGGTATTGAGGGCAGCGAGGCCTTGGTCGCTCGTTCCCGCGAAAACTATATTAAAAATAGCAAGCCAGACCAGAGTAGTCGTGCGTTATGCGCTACTTTATTTGCAGCAAGAAACCTTTTTGAGATGACACCTGAAGTGCTGGTAGGGGATGGCCGTGCCGATAAGTGGCTGGTGGACCCACCGCGGGAGGGCGCTGTGGCTTTGGTGCGCGCGCTGGCCGACTTGCATCAGCAGCGTTGTGGCTCCAGCGAGGTCGCGGCCACGCCCGAGGCCCAAGACTGGACGCCACCGCAGCGGATCGTCTATGTCAGTTGTAATCCATCCACCCTGGCGCGCGATGCTGATGTGCTGGTGCACCAAGCGGGCTACCGCTGCACAGCTGCCGGTGTGGTGAATATGTTTCCGCACACCGCGCATGTGGAAAGTCTGGCGGTTTTTGAACTGGTGCACTGAATTCCGTTGGACCCCGACCTGGCGCGCCGCTACGGGCTGTCTTGGCGTGTAATCAGTGGGCGGCGGTCTTGGCCTTGGTTTTGGCCTTGGGCTCGACGATCACTTCTTCAACCGGCTGCGCAGGTGCCGGCGTGGAGGCCAGTGGTGCTGGAATCTCAGCGCGCAGTCCTTCTAGCTTGTTTTCCCGCATGTAGGCGTCCATCTCAAGCCACCCTGCATAGATGGCGGCCTTATTGACCCCTTTGTTCAAGGTGTAGCAATCTTCTATGCTGCGCAAGCCATGTCGACAGGCGCCACCAATCGCCTTGGCGTCGGCCTCCTTTTGAGCCACCTTGGGGTCAGGCCCCAAGCCCAGCAGGTCGCAGGCTGACAGCAGCAGAGCTGTAAAAAGGATCAGCAAGCGTCTGGACATAGGTAAAGTGAAAGGTTAGAAATGAAATTTGATAGCACTGGATTGTCATTCAAACACATGAATGCATTGGACTAAGCAAGAAAAAAGGCCCGAACGGGCCTTTTGTTTGAAAGATGGGCATCAGCTCATCAATCGCGCTCACCCCCCATGATGCCGAGCAGAGCCAGCAAACTCTGGAACACATTGATGATGTCCAGATACAGCGCCAGTGTGGCACTGATGTAGTTGGTTTCACCGCCATCCACAATTTGTTTCAAGTCATACAACATATAGGCGCTGAACACACCAATCGCCGCGACCGAGATCGCCATCATGCCCGCAGTCGAGCCCACAAACACATTGATGATGCCCCCCACCATGATGGCCAATGCACCCACAAACAACCACTTGCCCATGCCAGACAGGTCACGCTTGATCACGCTGGACAGACTGGCCATGACAAAAAATACACCTGCCGTGCCACCGAAGGCGGTCATGATCAGGTCAGGCCCATTTTTGAAGCCCAGCACCATGGCAATCATGCGTGACAGCATCAATCCCATAAAGAAGGTGAAACCCAGCAGCACCGGAACGCCCGCAGCAGAGTTCTTGGTCTTTTCAATGGCGTACATGAAGCCAAAAGCGCCGCCCAAGAAGAGCACCAGGCCCAAGCCACCGCCGAGCGATTGAGTGATACCCGTCGCCACGCCGAGCCAAGCGCCCAGAACGGTGGGTATCAAACTGATGGCCAACAGCCAATAGGTATTGCGCAAGACGCGATTACGCTGTTGCGCCCCGGTGTTGACGCTGTAGTCACGGTCCATAGATGGAACGGGATTAAACATTGCTTGACTCCTTTAGTCGGTTAACTGAATGTGGGACGCATTTTAGGGTAAGCCGCAGTTTTCAAGGCGTTTGGGTCGCCGGCTCCTACTTTTAGTGAGGCTACTTGTCACCGCAATGGGGGCAAATACGGGCTGCCTCGCGGTTATGCTTCTCACTTTAATCTTCAAGAGATCATGGCATGAAATCCAAGTTTTTTTTAGAGTTGTCGGATATCAAGGCGATTGCAGCGGCTGCCGAGGCAGAAGCGGTGCGAAACCAGTGGGCCGTGACGATTGCCATCGTGGACGATGGCGGGCACCTGCTGTGGTTGCAGCGTATGGACGGCGCAGCGGCCATATCTGCCAACATCGCGCCTGCCAAAGCGCACACGGCGGCCATGGGACGGCGTGAAACCCGGGTTTACGAGGAGATGATCAATGGTGGACGCGCTTCGTTTCTCAGCGTGCCCGGCATTGATGGCTTTCTGGAGGGGGGGGTGCCCATCTTGAAAGACGGGGTTTGTCTGGGTGCCGTGGGCGTCAGCGGCGTCAAGTCTGTCGAAGATGCACAAATCGCCAGAGTTGGCATCGCAGCGCTGGCGCTGTAACGTCAGCGGATCGTTGTAGCTTCAGCTTCAATAGGTCAGGCGCTCGGGCCGCAGTTCTTGCAGGATGGTGGTGGCAATCTCTTCAATGGATTTGGTGGTGGTTGACAGCCACCTGATGCCGGAGCGACGCATCATGGCCTCTGCCTCGCGAACTTCGTGGCGACAATTGGCCAATGAGGCGTATTTGGAGTTGGGGCGACGCTCGTTGCGTATCTCGCTGAGCCGCTCTGGCTGAATCGTCAAGCCAAAGAGTTTCTTGCGTTGGGCTTTCAGGGCAGGCGGTAGGTCCTGGCGCTCAAAATCCTCTGGTATCAGCGGGTAATTGGATGCCTTCAAACCATATTGCATGGCCAAGTAAAGGGATGTCGGCGTCTTGCCGCTGCGACTGACTCCCACCAAAATCACATCCGAGTTCTCCAGGTCGCGGTTGGACTGACCGTCGTCGTGTTCCAGTGAAAAGTTGATCGCTTCAATGCGCGACTGATACTCCTGGCTCTTGCTGGAGTCACTGAATCGGCCGATGCGGTGATTGGACTTGAGGTTGAGTTCTTCTTCTAGCGGGTGGACAAAGGTGCTGAACATGTCCATGAGCATGCCCTGGCAGCCATCCGTGATGACTTTGAGCACTTCTGTGTTGGCCAGGGTGGTGAAGACGATCGGCCGCTTGTTGTCGATGGTCCGGGTGTGGTTGATTTGGCGCACAGCGGAATGCGCTTTATCGACGTTGTCAACAAACGGCAACCGGACGCGCTGAAGCGTGGCCTCAAACTGGTTCAGGATGGCGTTTCCAAAGGTCTCTGCGGTAATACCCGTGCCGTCCGAGACAAAGAATACTGTTCTATTGGGCATGATGTGGCTCGCTAGGGGTTGAAATGGTTCTGGCGCATGGGTCCCACTGGAGCGCGCCAAAGACGTTGGTCTGAGCTTTGTTCAAGCCTACAATAATTATCTTCCAACTGATTCGCGTCACCGCTTTGTTCGAACCAGAACAACAACACCATGAACAAAGCTTTGCGTCGACACGCGCCAAGAAGTAAGCGCTTGTCAGCACCGGTTTTTTAACTTCTGGAGAATCCTCATGACAGCACTTTTTTTGGCGACAGACCTCGTTGTCCCTTTCGAAAAACTAAGGATGACCGATGTCGACTCGGTGGGCGGCAAGAACGCCAGCCTGGGGGAAATGATTTCTAACTTGCCCACAGGCGTGAAAGTTCCGACCGGGTTCGCCACCACCGCACATGCATTTCGCGAATTTTTAGCGTTTGAAAATCTGAGTCAAAGAATCAATGCGCGCTTGGCGGCGCTCGATACCGAAGATGTCAATGCATTGGCGGTTGCCGGTGCCGAAATCCGGGCCATGGTCGAGAAACAACCCTTTCCTGCTGCCGTTGAGCGGGATATTCGCCAGGCCTTTGCGGTGCTGTGTGCTGACAACGCTAACGCATCGTTTGCCGTGCGGTCGTCGGCGACGGCAGAAGATTTGCCTGACGCATCCTTTGCCGGGCAACAAGAGACGTTTCTGAACGTCACGGGCATAGAAGCTGTTCTGCACAAGATTCGCGAAGTCTTTGCATCGCTTTACAACGACCGGGCGATCAGCTACCGGGTTCACAAGGGTTTTGCCCACGAACATGTGGCGCTCAGTGCCGGTATTCAGCGCATGGTGCGGTCTGACCTGGGCGCCTCAGGCGTGATGTTCACCATCGACACAGAGTCCGGATTTGATCAGGTGGTTTTCATCACTTCCAGTTATGGTCTGGGTGAAACTGTGGTTCAAGGCGCGGTCAATCCCGACGAGTTTTACGTGCACAAGCCAATGCTCAAGGCCGGCCATCAGGCCGTGATTCGCCGAAATCTGGGCTCCAAACTGATTCAAATGCAGTTTTCAACGGCCGAAGAGAAGGCTGCCACCGGTCAATTGGTGAAGACCACGGATGTGCCCGCAGAACTGCGCAACCGTTACTCATTGACTGATGCAGACGTGCAAAAGCTGGCCGCTTATGCCTTGGTGATTGAAGAGCATTATGGTCGTCCGATGGATATTGAGTGGGGCAAGGACGGCATCGACGGCGAACTCTACATCCTGCAAGCGCGTCCTGAAACCGTCAAGAGCCAGGCATTTGGCAAGGTGGAGCATCGTTACAAGCTCAAAAGCAAAGGTGTTGTGATGTCGCATGGTCGTGCCATTGGCCAAAAAATTGGCACCGGCCCGGTCCGGGTGGTGCACAACATCAGCGAGATGGATCGGGTGCAGCCGGGGGATGTTCTGGTGACCGACATGACCGACCCCAATTGGGAGCCGGTGATGAAGCGGGCGTCAGCCATCGTCACCAATCGGGGTGGCCGAACCTGCCACGCCGCCATCATTGCGCGCGAGCTGGGGATTCCAGCCGTGGTGGGATGCGGCAATGCGGACCAAGTGTTGAAAGAGGGCATGCTGGTCACGGTGAGTTGTGCTGAAGGCGATACCGGTTTTGTATATGACGGCTTGCTGGAGACCGAGGTCACCGAGGTGCAACGGGGTGCCATGCCAGAGATTCCGGTCAAGATCATGATGAATGTGGGTAACCCGCAACTGGCCTTTGACTTCTGCCAGTTGCCCAACACGGGCGTGGGCTTGGCGCGGTTGGAATTCATCATCAACAACAACATTGGTGTGCACCCGAAGGCAATTCTGGATTACCCCAATATTGATGCTGACCTGAAAAAGGCGGTGGAGTCGGTGGCGCGTGGACACGCTTCACCCCGGGCGTTTTATGTGGATCGCGTGGCTGAGGGCGTTGCCACCATTGCTGCGGCATTCTGGCCCAAGCCGGTGATTGTTCGGCTTTCTGATTTCAAGAGCAATGAGTACCGCAAGCTCATCGGTGGCAGTCGTTATGAGCCGGAAGAAGAAAATCCGATGCTGGGTTTTCGTGGTGCCGCCCGCTATGTCAGTGCGGATTTCGGTGAGGCCTTTGCCATGGAGTGCGAAGCGCTCAAGCGTGTGCGCAAGGAGATGGGTCTGGTCAATGTACAGGTGATGGTGCCCTTTGTGCGTACCTTGGGCCAGGCCAAACGGGTCACGGAGCTGTTGGCAGAGCATGGCCTCAAGCGGGGTGAAAATGACCTCAAATTGATCATGATGTGCGAGATCCCAAGCAACGCGATTTTGGCGAATGACTATTTGCAGTATTTCGATGGCTTCTCAATCGGGTCGAACGACCTGACGCAGCTGACCTTGGGACTGGACCGTGATTCTGGACTGGAACTGCTGGCCAAGGATTTTGACGAACGCGATCCGGCTGTGACTGCGCTGATTTCCATGGCGATCACGGCCTGCCGAGCCCAGGGCAAATACATTGGTATCTGTGGCCAGGGGCCCAGTGACCACCCCGACTTTGCGGTTTGGCTGATGCATCAGGGCATTTCGTCGATCTCGCTCAATCCCGACACGGTAGTTGCAACTTGGCAAAACCTGGCAGCCCAACCGTAAACACCTGCTGCGTTGATGACGCTCAAGTGGCATCTTCGCTCGAAGATGTCCACTGGAGTCTCTATGCCTGAAAGCCAACCGGACGCGAGCTTTTCACGCTGGCACGCTTGGCTATTGGGCGCCTGGTTTTGCGCCTCTTTCGGGGTGGTTTTTTTTGCGTACGACCTGCAGCATGTTGCGGCGGGTTGGCCGGTTTCCTACTGGTTCGCAGCCCAAGGCAGCGTGCTGATCTTTATCCTGGTGGTGGCCCTGTTTGCCTGGATTGCCAACCGCCGGGAAGGGCCTGCCGCGGAAGTTGACCCCGACTACCTTGTGTATACCCGGCGGATTCACGGCCGTTTTTTTGCCTATGTGGTTCTGTTCTTGCTGTTCCTGCTGGTGCTTGCGCTGGCGGAGCGAGCTGGATTGAGAAAAATTTGGGTGGGTGCCATTTTTTTGTTTGCAACGGTATTTTTGTATGCCTTGATTGGAATCTACGACCGGACCTCCAAGGCATCTGAGTACTACGTTGCCGGGCGACGCATTCCGGCGGTTTACAACGGCATGGCGGTGGCTGCCGATTGGATGAGTGCTGCGTCGTTCATCAGCATGGCGGGTGGTTTGTATTTGCAGGGGTTTTCCGGTTCCGGATCGCAACCCGGTGGCCTGGCTTATGTGCTGGGGTGGACTGGTGGCTTTTGCCTGGTGGCGCTGCTGGTTGCTCCCTACTTGCGCCAAATGAATCTCTACACCGTGCCAGATTTTTTTGGTGCCCGATACGGCGGGCGCTGGCCGCGCATCATTGCTGCCTGGTCAGCTGTTTTGTGTTCATTTACCTATGTTGTGGCGCAGATTTATGGGGTGGGTTTGATCACCTCGCGCTTGACCGGTGTGCAATTTGAGATTGGCATCCTGCTGGGTTTGGGAGGGGTGCTGGTGTGTTCGTTCTTGGGTGGCATGCGAGCCGTTACCTGGACCCAGGTAACGCAGTATGTGGTGCTGATTTTGGCCTTTTTGATCCCGGTGTCCTGGTTGGCCTATAAACAGTTGGGTAACCCCCTGGCGCCTTTTGCCTACGGCCAACAATTGCCAAAAATCGCCCAGCTTGAAACCCGGCTGATGGCATCACCTGCCGAGCAAGAGGTGATACATGAGTATGCCAAGCGATCAAGCGACTATGCGCGAAAGTTGGAAAACGTGACGGAGTCGCTTGAGCACGAAAAGAAGGCGCTTTACGACGAAATCCAGCGTCTGACGCGTACCCATGCAGATGAATCTGAGATTGTGGCCGCGCGCCGTGCGCTGGCCGCGTTGCCACGCGACGAGGCCAGTGCGCGTGAGCGTTGGACACGCGCAATGACAGACAACATGGACCGAGCCAAACCCTTGGGGGGCATGCCATTGCATACCCGACCGTTCGCGGGTGACCCGGATGGGACACGAGTCGAACAGAAAGCGTTTGAAACCTCACGGCGAAATTTTTTGGCGCTGATGTTTTGTCTGATGGTGGGCACAGCCGGCCTGCCGCATTTGCTCACACGTTTCTACACGGTGCGATCGGTGACGGAGGCTAGAAACTCGGTGACCTGGTCACTTTTTTTCATTGCCTTGTTGTATCTGGCGGCCCCAGCATTGGCGGTGTTGGTCAAATTCGAGATCATGGGTCACTTGGTGGGGCAGCGCTTTGATGAGTTGCCGTCCTGGATCGCCCAGTGGGCCCGGATGGACTCTTCACTCATTTCGGTCAGCGACATCAATGGCGATCAGATCTTGCAGTTTGCCGAGTTGAAGCTGGGGCCAGACATTGTCATGCTGGCCACACCAGAAATTGGTGGGCTGCCTTACGTCGTGTCTGGCTTGGTCGCAGCCGGCGGCTTGGCCGCTGCGCTCTCCACCGCCGATGGTTTGCTGCTGACCATTGGCAACGCGCTGGCGCATGACCTGTTTTATCGCGGTGAAAGCGATCGGGCTGCGGTGGTTCGCCAAGTGATGTTATCTAAATTTGCCCTGCTTTTGGTCGCCTTGCTGGCGGCTTATGTGGCGGCACAGCGTCCGGCGGATATTTTGTTTTTGGTCTCCGCATCGTTTTCTTTGGCCGGAGCCGCCTTTGTTCCGGTGATGATTCTGGGTATTTTTTGGTCGGGTGTCACACGACCTGCGGCCGTGGCGGGCATGTTGAGTGGGTTGGGTCTGACCCTGTACTACATGCTGGTCAATCTTCCCTCTGTTAGAGTATTTTTTGGTTTACGGGGCAGCGGTTTATGGTTTGATATCGAGCCCATTTCCGCAGGTGTCTTTGGCGTGACGGCGGGCGTGCTGGTGACTCTGTTGGTGAGTTTTTTCACGCAGTCTCACAAGCGATTGGCGTGACACCTCAACGCCAATGTGCTGGGAAAGATGGGCCGGTTTTCGGAAATAGTTATAATAGTCGGCTAACCTTGCCACACCCCAATGAGACGCTGGGGGTGGCTTTTCGCCTCGATTGAGGTACTTCCAAAAGGAGTTTCAATGCGTCATTATGAAATCATTCTCATGATCCATCCGGATCAGAGCGAACAAGTTCCTGCCATGCTGGAACGCTACAAAGGCATGATTGTTGCCGGTGGTGGCAAAGTGCATCGGGTTGAAGACTGGGGTCGTCGCCAGTTGGTCTACATGATCAACAAGCTGGCCAAGGCGCACTACTTGTGTGTCAATATCGAAGCGGATCAAGCGGTCATGGCTGAACTGGAGCATGCTTTCAAGTTCAATGATGCCGTCCTGCGTCATCTGACCGTGTTGAAGAAAAAGGCTGACACCGGCCCATCTTCGATGATGAAAACTGTCGAGCGTGAAGACGCTCGCAAGACACAGCAAGCTGAATATCAGGCTTGAAGCATTGAAATCCAGTAGGCATTGAGTCTGATTGCCAACCAACTGAACCTGACAGCGAGCGTCCTCGAAGTAGAACCTTTGCGGTACACGCCTTCAGGTATCCCTGCAGTGAACAGTCGTCTGGAGCACGTCTCCGAGATGCTGGAAGCAGGTCAGGTCAGGCAAGTCAAGGCCACCATGAAATCCGTGGCGTTCGGTGCAGTTGCAGAGCAACTCGCCAGTCAGGATGTCGGTAGCAGCTGGAATTTCAAGGGCTTTGTGGCAACACCCCGTGGTGCAAAGCACGTTGTGTTTCACATTCAAGAATTTGCTCAACAGTAACGCATTTAGATTTATTTAAGGAGTCCATCATGGCCGGACCAAAACGTTTTAATAACAAAGACAAGCGCCCCAAGCGCCCCGCTCAAAATCTGCTGTTCAAGCGCAAGCGCTTTTGCCGCTTCACGGTAACGGGCGTTGAAGAGATTGATTACAAAGACATCGACACCTTGCGTGATTTCATTGCTGAAAACGGCAAGATCATTCCCGCACGCCTGACTGGCACCCGTGCCATTTTCCAGCGTCAGCTCAACACCGCTATCAAGCGTGCGCGCTTTTTGGCCATGTTGCCTTACAGCGATCAGCACAAGATCTAAGGACCCCACACCATGCAAATCATTCTGCTCGACAAGGTGGTTAACCTTGGTAATCTCGGCGAAATTGTCCGTGTCAAAGACGGCTATGCACGCAACTTTTTGATCCCTACCGGCCGCGCGCGTCGCGCGACGGAAACAGCCAAGAAAGAGTTTGAAGTGCGTCGCGCTGAACTCGAAAAGGCTGCTGCAGCCAAGCTGGCTCAGTCGCAAGCTGTCGGCGAAAAGCTGGCCGGTACCACGTGCAAGCTGACTCAAAAGGCCGGCGTGGATGGACGTTTGTTTGGTTCCGTGACCAATGCGGACATCGCTGAAGAACTGACCAAGAACGGCTTTGCCGTGACCAAGGCCCAGATTCGTATGCCCAACGGCCACATCAAGGTGGTCGGTGACAGCACAGTGGGCATCGCTTTGCACACCGACGTGGTAGTGGACATCACTGTCTCGGTTTACGGCGAAACAGCTTAAGCGTTCTACGTTCTCCCTGTAAGCCGCCTGAGCGCAAGCTCTGGCGGCTTTTGTATTGCTGTTCTGCCATGACCTTGTTTGCACAGCTTATTCACAGCCTTTACGACACTTTCCCCCAGCTTTGTCACTCGACACCCATGTCGACACCCCTTAGCATCGGGGATTGAAGGAACCACCCATGTCAGCAGTACTTTCCGCTCTTCACGACGACCAGGGACACGACCGTCAGGTTGCCCAGTTGCGCATTCCACCTCATTCCATCGAGGCAGAATCCAGCGTGCTGGGTGGCTTGTTGCTGGACAACGCGGCTTGGGATCGGGTCAGCGATGTGCTGTCCGAGCACGATTTTTACCGCTATGAACACCGTGCCGTTTTTGCGGCGATGAGTGTCCTGATCAACGCCTCCAAACCGGCTGACGTGATCACGGTGTATGAACAGTTGCAGAGTTCGGGTAAGGCGGAAGAAATGGGTGGC
>JAIFMR010000165.1 GCA_020048255.1 Rhodoferax sp.
GAAACATTGCCGGGCGCGGGTGTGGAAGAAGGTGTCAGGTCAGCCATGGGGCCTCCAGGGGTGTGAAATGAGTCAAGCTGCTGATTTTACGGTCGACTCACAGGCGCGTCGCGGAGGCAGGGACAGCCAACACACATTGGTGAGGACCGATGACAAGGGTGCAAAGGGTTCCGCGGCTGTCCCCCCGCCTTCGGCTCCTTCCTTGATGCCGCTGCACCCTTCGCCCCCTTGTCATCGGTCGCCAGCAATGTAGCGAGGCCAAAAGACAAACCCCATACGCCCGTCCGCGCTGCTGACTCGGGATGGCATCGTGCTTAGCGCAGCGGCATCAAGGAGGAGCCGAAGGCGGGGGACAGCCGCGGAGCTGAGCACGGTGTCGTCCCGAGTCCGACGTACCTCAATGCCCAAAGGATTGGAAAGGTGGTGCAAAGCCCACCACCCAAGCCGACATGCTTCTATAAGCAGCACCCCTTCATGGGCTATGCTTTGCGCCTGCTAATCCACTACAAGTCCCTGCCATGAGCCTGCTTTTTTCACCCTTGCACCTGCCCTCACCCCGTGGTGGCTTGACCCTGCCCAACCGCCTGGTGGTTGCACCCATGTGCCAGTACCAGGCAGAAGAAGGCTGCGCCACTGACTGGCATCTGATGCACTGGGGCAACCTGCTCAACAGTGGCGCGGCGCTGTTCACCATTGAAGCCACGGCGGTACTGCCGGAGGGTCGCATCACGCCTAAGTGCCTGGGCCTGTGGGATGACCAGACTGAAGCGGCGCTGACCGACCATCTGCGCCGCGCCCGCGCCCTGGCGCCCGCTACAGCGGTGTGTATCCAACTGGCGCACGCGGGGCGCAAGGCCTCCAGCGCGCTGCCATGGCACGGTGGCCAATTGCTGCCGCCCGAACAAGGGGGCTGGCACACCGTGGGGCCATCGGCGTTGCCGCAACTGCCCCATGAAGCCGCACCCGTTGAAGCCTCACCGGACGAATTACAACGCATCACCGACGCCTTTGTCCAAGCCGCCCAGCGCGCCGAGCGCATCGGGGTGGAAGCCATCGAGCTGCATAGCGCGCATGGCTATTTGCTGCACGAATTTTTGTCACCCTTGGCCAACCAGCGCAGTGATGCCTATGGGGGTTCCTTTGAAAACCGCATTCGTTTCCCGCTACAGGTCTTTGCCGCGGTGCGTGCCGCTTACCCCGGTGTGCTGGGTCTGCGCCTGTCGGCCTCTGACTGGGTCGAGGGCGGCTGGGATCTGGCGCAAAGCGAGGTGTTTTGCCAGCGCCTCAAGGCAGCGGGCTGCGACTTCATTCATGTGTCATCGGGTGGTGTGTCACCGCTGCAAAAAATTGCGCTGGGTGCCGGCTACCAGGTGCCGTTTGCCCGAGCCATTCGCGCCAGCAGCGCCATGGTGACCACCGCCGTGGGGCTGATCATCCAGCCGAGTCAGGCCGAAGCGATTTTGCAAGCCGGAGACGCCGACCTGATTGCCCTGGCACGCGGCTTCTTGTACCAGCCGCGTTGGGGCTGGCAAGCTGCGGCAGAACTGGGCGGCACGGTGGACGCCAACCCGGCTTACTGGCGCTGCCTGCCGCGTGAAGCGCAAGCGGTGTTTGGCAAGGCGACGGTCGGCCAGCGCTGAGGGCGCTCCCGCCAAGCACTTGCCGGCGTTAGTCCAGACTCAAACGGACCCGGTCTTGCACCATGCGGGCGAACTGGTCGGCGGGCACACCCGGGCTGAACAAAAAACCCTGCAATTGATCACAGCCCAGCGCGCGCAAAAAGTGCATCTGGGCTTTGGTTTCCACCCCTTCGGCGACGATTTCCTGGCGCAGTTGCTGGGCCATGGTGACGATGGCCCGGGCAATGGCACAGTCGTTGTCGTCGTCGGGAATGCCCACCACAAAGGAGCGATCAATCTTCAGGGTGGTGATGGGGAATTTTTTCAGGTAAGCCAGGCTGGAATACCCAGTGCCAAAGTCGTCCATGGACAAGGCCAGGCCCATGGCCACCAGATCGTTCATGATGTGCATCACGCTGTCGGTGCCACGCACCAGCAGACTCTCGGTAATCTCCAGTTGCAGACTGGCTGCCGGCACCTCATAGCGATCCAGCGCCACCTGAATCCGTGCGGGCAGTTGCGCGTCAAACTGGCGCGCTGACAAATTCACAGACACCACGGGCATGTGGATGCCACTGTCTTTCCAGGCCTTGATTTGCCGACACGCCTCAGACAGTACCCAGTCACCAATGTCCAGAATCAGGCCGGTCTCCTCCGCCATAGGTATAAACAGGGCCGGCGACACCATGCCTTTTTGCGGATGCTGCCAGCGAATGAGGGCCTCGGCGCCGACGATGCGTCCGCTGCGCAGACTCACCTTGGGCTGGTAATGCAACAGCAGGTGCGACGACGCCATGGCCTGGCGCAGTTCGCCTTCAAGCTGCCAGCGCTCTTTGGCGCGCTGGTTCATCTCGGGGCTATAAAACAGGTAACCAGACTCGCCCTCGGCTTTCAGTCGCTTGACTGCCACATCGGCAAACTGCATCAGAGTGGCGGTGTCCATGCCGTCCTCGGGGAACACCGTCACGCCAATGCTGGCACTGACATGCAGCACGATGGACTCAATGGTGAAACCCGGCTTCAGGCAGGCCAGCAATTTTTGCGCCACGATACCGCTGTGCTCGCGCTTGTTAACGCTGAGCAAGGCCACCACAAACTCGTCAGCTGCAATACGGGCCAGCACGTCTTCATCGCGCAGCACCTGTTTGAAGCGTTGTGCCACCTGCCGCAAGAGCTCGTCACCGATCTCATGGCCAAAGGTTTCGTTGACGACATTAAAGCGCCGCAGATCAATCGCCAAGATAGCGCCAAAACTCTCGTTGCGCCGCGCCCCAGCCAAACCCAGGTCGACCAGACTGTGAAAGTGCGAGCGGTTGGGCAAACCGGTCAGGCTGTCAAAGTTCACCAGTTGCTGCATGCGCTCTTCGGCAGCGCGCAGCACGCTGATGTCGGAAAAAATGGAAAACGCATGGGTGATGTTGCCGGCGTCGTTGCGCACCACGCTGATCGACACCGACTGCGGAAACAGTTCGCCGGTCTTGCGCTTGCCCACAATCTCGCCTTGCCAGGGGCCGCTGCCGCTCATGGCAGCGCGCACCTTGGCCCGAAAACTGGCGTCGTGCACGCCGGAGCGCAGCAAGTCGGTGGTCTGGCCCAAGGCTTCACTGGGCAGATAGCCGGTGATGTTTGAAAACGCGGCATTCACCGAAACGATGCGCTCATGCACATCGGTGATCAAGATGCCCTGGTCGCTGTCTTCGATGATGCTCGAATGCAGCTTTTGCCGCTCTTGCGGTTGCAAGGTCTCGGTGGTCTCGGTCAACTGCATCAACATGCCCATGGGCTGCTGCGCGTCGTCAAGCAAGAGCGACAGCGTCAGCACCGCCTTGAAGTTTTCACCCGATTTTTTGCGGCGCCAGACCTCGGTCACGGTGTCGCCGTGCTCGGGCAGGATTTCGGCCAGGGGCGTCTCCCCCTCAAAGCTGTCTTGAGCATACAAAAACAGCACATGTTGGCCGATGGCTTCTGCAGGCGTGTAGCCAAACAGGTTTTGTGCACCCCGGTTCCAGCTGGTGAGGTAACCCGCCAGATCCAGCGTCATGACAGGCGCCTGCAACTGCTCCAGAATCCGCCAGGCCAGCGGTTGAATGTTGTCAGGCGCGGGGGTCATCCTTGAACCTCTCGGGCAATGTCCAGCATCCACTGACAAGCCTGCACGCTGGCCAAGGTGAACTGGGCCGGGGTCAGTTGCAGTCCCGACAGCAAGGTTGCAACGCCTGGTGCATCCCGCTGCATCGTCAGCTCCATCAATTGCAGCAGCTGGCCCAGGTCACCTTCATGCCGCAGAACAGCGCTGACCAGCGTGTCGCTGAGTTGCAGCGGTTGGATGAGCTCGGCCACCGGTGTGCCAAACAGGATGCCGAGCATGGAGAACATGCCGGCCATGAAAGCCTGTTCTTGGTCAGCCCGGTCCATGCCGCACTCCTTGGCCAGCAGTTCCATGGTGCGCGAGCATTCATCCAGCGTTTCAGCTGGGCCCGTCCCAAAATCAAAATCGCCTGCGAAAAACTCGTGATGCGCCGCGACACGCCCATGCCCAGGGAATTCACCAGGCGCAACAGGTGGTAGGACAAGGTGGGGTCCTGCCGCAGCACGGCTTCAATGTCCCGGGTTTCTGCATCGGCCGTGACCAATTGCAGCAACTTCATGGACAGCGTTCTGGAGGCGGACTGGGTACCGGCAGGATGCGGCGGTGGCGCCACAAACCAGTTGCCATCCAGCCACAGGGCGGGCGAACGCAGCGTGGGTTTCTGCACTTCATTCGAGCGCTGAAAAAAGGTGTCTTCAATGACCGCACAGCCCGACGCCTGCAAAGGGTTCAGCAAGTCAGGCAACAACCCTGCTGCTTGGCGCGCCGGTATCAGACACGGGAAACCCGCTACCAGGGCCATGAAACTCGGGTCATTGGCCAGCACCGACAGGGCTTCGTGTGAATTTTCGTCACACGCCAGCCAAACCGCATTGGGTGCCAGGTGACGGTCAGCCAAAAGATGCAAAAACACGGGTGAGGGCGTGGAAGTCATGGGCACCTGCGGGCGGTATGAGTGAGGTCCAATGTTACCCGCGCTCAGGCTGCTGTGTGACCCAAAGTGAAGGCCTCTTCAAACACCGAATAACCGGCCCAATCGCTGTGGGCCAGGGTCAATCGCTCAAATACCGGGTTGGATGGGTATGACTTCGATAGCTTGCTACGCAGTGATTGAAAGGGCTGGAGGCCTGTTTGACCATGGACTTGAGGAACAGGCACCGCCATGGCATGACCATAACGCGTGATGTCCATGCGGCTGACTTTGCCCACCAGGTCCGGGTGCGCCTGTGACAATTCCACCAGGATGGCATCGCGCCAATGAGACCAGGGCTGGGACAGCAACAGCGCCCGCCCGGCAGCGCCAGTCACCCCCTGGGCGCCGCCTGCAGCACCCACCTGATCACCCAGCGCACGGTAATAGGTCAGCACCGTGGCCCCGGGCACGCTGCGCAGGCTTTGGTGGCTGGCGTCCACATAGCCCAGACCGGGTGCCGACTGCGCGTCGCCATGCAGCACGCTGTCCCAGCTCGGCGGCGCACCGGGCCGGTCATGCAATGCGCTGTGCAGGGTGATGTTGGCCACCAGCCAGGGGGCGTAGTGCGTTTGTGCTGCCGCTGCTCGCAACCAGTCAGGCGGGTTTTGTATGACGCGGGCTGCCACAAACAGGGGCAGCGCCACGATGGCGCGGCGCGCCTGCCAGCGCTCCACCGCTTGGGTGCGGGTGTTGAAGGCATCCAGCTCCACACCATGTTTGGTGTTGGCTATACGCAGCACTACCTGACCAGTGCGCAAACGCTGGCCTAGCGGCGCGGCCAGGCGGCGCGTCAGCCAGGCGTTGCCCTCGGGCCAGGTCAGCAAGCCTTCGCGCTCGGCCTCTGGCTGGCCCGGCACCGAGAAACCATGGCGGCTGGCAAAGTAATGAATGCCTGCCCAGGCCGACACCGTGGCCAAACCCGCGCCATAGTCATCGCGACAACAGTAATCCAGGTACCAGCGCAAGTGCCGGTCATTGAGACCTT
>JAIFMR010000130.1 GCA_020048255.1 Rhodoferax sp.
TCGTTACGAGCGCACCCAGGCTGACGTGGATGTAGGCAGCGTCATGCGTGAGATTGACGATGCACGGGCCGAGGAGTCCGCGCGCCGATTGCGCATGGTAGCCCCATCAAACGCTTGAATTGTTTAATGGAACGTGTCTGCCATTTTATGAGCGCGGCCTTCACTAAATCTAGTGAAAGCTGCTTAATGCACTCAGAAACTTCCCGTACCCGCCGACATGCGCAGGCGGCGGGCCGACTCTTCTGCACGTGCATCATCGATTTCACGCATGACACTACCTACATCCACGTCGGCTTGGGTGCGCTCGTAGCGACCCGTCAGCGCGGTGTCGTTGCTGAGCAGACCGCTCTGGTACAAGTGCCACATTTCAGGACCGTAGTCAGTGCCCAGGAGTTCAGGCGCAAATTGGCCAAAGAAGTCGCGCAGATTGCCCACGTCGCGTAGCAGCATGCGCTGCGCGTGGTTGTTGCCCGCTGCGTCCACCGCCTGCGGCAGGTCGATGATCACCGGGCCATCCAGCGCCAGCAAGATATTGAACTCGGATAAATCGCCGTGCACCACGCCGGCGCACAGCATGCGCACCACCTCACCGATCAGTGTGGCATGGTGCTTTAACGCCTGTTCTGGCGTGAAAGCGACATCGTTCAGGCGCGGGGCGGCGTCGCCATTGGCGTCGGTCACCAGTTCCATCAGCAGCACACCGTCCAGGAAGTTGTAGGGTTTGGGCACCCGCACACCGGCAGCGGCCAGCCGATACAAGGCATCGACCTCAGCGCTTTGCCAGGCTGCCTCTTGCTCCTGGCGGCCAAATTTGCTGCCTTTGGCCATGGCGCGCGCCGAGCGCGAGTTCTTGACCTTGCGGTTTTCGGTGTAGTCGACCGCCTGGCGAAAACTGCGGTGCGTGGCTTCCTTGTAGATCTTGGCGCAGCGCGTTTCACTGATGCCATCATGGGTACAGCGCACCACAAACACCATGGCCTCCTTGCCGCTCATCAGCTGGCGGACTACCGTGTCGATCAGGCCTTCTTCAATCAGGGGTTGTAGTCTAGGGGGTGGTTTCATGTGGCCAATTGTCGGCTGCTTGGCACCAAGTCGGCCCAAGTTGGGGTCTTGTGTGCCATAGTTGCAATCCAATAGCGCTAACGCGCCCAAGTCAACAGCTGAACCACTCCACCCGACTGTTCCATGGCTGAACCGCTCAAAAACCAGTATGGCCCCGATGTGCCGCGCGCCATCGCGGCCATGATGGGGGCGGTGTACCCGTCGTTCAACAGCACTGGGTTTGTGCGGGAGGCGCTGGATGGGTACGAGCTGCTTGAGCTGATGCCGCGGGGCCAAAAGATCGCGCAGGCGCTGCGCCGCCATTTACCGGACGACTTTGAGCGCGCTGTGGCCATTCTGCTGGATTCAGTGGACCAGCCACATGACCGTGACCCCGCCTTGAACCTGGCGGCGTTTTTGTATATGCCGCACACGATGTTTGTGGCCCAGTACGGGCTGGAACATTTTGAGGTGTCGATGCGCGCCCAGCACGCCTTGACGCAGCGTTTTACTGCTGAGTTCAGCATCCGACCCTTTTTGGAGCACCATCCAGATGCCACGTTGCGCCAGCTCGAGGTGTGGGCTGCGGACCCCAACGTTCATGTGCGTCGACTGGTTTCTGAGGGCACCCGTGCGCGCCTGCCCTGGGCACCGCGTTTGCGCCAGTTTCAGGCCGACCCGACACCAGTGCTGGCGTTGCTGGATTTGCTCAAGGATGACCCTGAGCTGTACGTGCGCCGTTCGGTGGCCAACAACCTCAACGACATTGGCAAAGATCACCCGGAGGTACTGGCATGCACGGCTGCGGCCTGGTTGAAAGATGCCAGTGCCGAGCGTGCCTGGATCGTCGGGCATGCGCTGCGCTCTGCCGTGAAACGGAGTGAGGCTGGCGCGCTGGCTGTGCTGGGTTTTGGCAAGGCGGCTCAGGTGGCGGTGCGCCATGTGCAGATCAATCCCGCAATAGTGCGCATGGGTGGGCAGGTGCGCATCAGCCTGGACGTGGCCAACACGCAGACCCGCGCACAACGCGTGCTGGTGGATCTGGCAGTGCACTACATCAAGGCCAACGGCCAAAGCAGTGCCAAGGTGTTCAAACTGAGGTCGCTGGTGCTTTCCGCTGGGCAGACAGTGACGCTGGCCAAAACCCTGTCTCTGGCCGAGATGACCACCCGCAAACATTACCCGGGGCTGCACCGGGTGGAAGTCATCCTCAATGGCCAAGCGCAGCCGTTGGGTGTGTTTGAGTTGCTACCCTAAGCCGGTCGCAAATTGCGCAAACGCTGGTGCGCTGCACCGTCCAGATCCAGCGGTTGCTGATTTTTGGCTTGCAAGTAGTGGTGGGTAAACACATCCAGATAGGCGGCCAACACCTCAGCGGCTTGCGGCTCACCGGCCAAGGCCAGGCACAGGGCGCCTACCTCTGAGGTGCAAAAATGGTCGCTGCGCGTGGAGCGGCGCAGGCGGTAGGTGGACAACTGTTCGGGATGCAGGCTGAGTACCGGAAAGTGGTTCAAGTAGGGGCTTTTGCGAAACATCTTGCCCGCCTCGGACCAGGTGGCGTCCAGCAGCACAAACAGCGGGCGTTTGGCCGGATGCCCCTCACCCGTCACCTCGGGTAGCAAGGCCGTCACCACACGCTCGGGGGTCACAAATTCTCCAGGAAAGACCACATAGGGCTGCCATTGCGGGTCAGCCAGCAGGGTCAGCAGCCGGGGGTCCACTTGAGTGCGCGCCCAGCTGAAAGCAAAGGTGTCCGCCACCACGTCGGCAATCAGCCAGCCGGTGTTGCTGGGTTTGAGCGGCTCAATGTCGGCCATCAGCAAACACATGCCGGCGCGTGTCGGCACAGCGGGCCGGCAACCCGGGCAACGCTCAGCCGGGCCACCCCGCGCCCGAAACGGTTTCACGGCGCGCGCTAAACGTTCGGTACGCAGACGGTGAACAGCATGGGGAGTGTGGGGCATGGGGTTCAGGGTTGCGGCGTAGTGGGTTGATGCCAGCCGGGCACGTTGACCGCGTAGCGCGTCGCCTTGCCTACACCCTGCACCTGCAGTAATCCTTTGGCCAGCAGGTCGGTCAGATCGCGGGTGGCGGTGGGCTTGGAGGCGCCTGTGATCTTGGCGTATTTCTCCGTGGTCATGCCACCTAGAAAACCCCCACCCAACTCGGTGTTGCCTGCTTCCAGAAGCCGGTTGATTACCTTGTGCTGACGCAGGTTCAGATTGCATTGGGCCGCTTGCAGCCTGAAAGCTGCTTTGTCAACAGCTTGGCGTACGACCCCTGAAGACATGGCACAAGCCTGTATCAGTGCCAGCACAAACCACTGCACCCAGGCTGTGATGTTGACGCCGCTGCCATCAGTGAGCAGCGTCGGCTTGCGTTGGGCCAAATTCAGCGCATCGTAATAGGCGGCTCGGTTTTTGAGCATCTGACGTGCCATGCCAAACACGCGCATTTGGCCCGCTGCGGCACTGAGGTCTTGCGCTTGCAGATCTTGCGCCAGCGCCATGTCCACCACGGCGCGCCCGAGTCGACCATTCCCGTCTTCAAACGGGTGAATGGATTCAAACCACAGATGCGCCACAGCGGCGCGAGCGATGCCATGCAGGCTGGCCGTTGTACCCGCGCATGGGCGAGTTGCCTCAAACCAATCCAGGAACTTGTGCATCTCGATCGGCACTTGGCTTGAGGGCGGCGCGGTGTAGTGCACCACTTCGCGTCCAAGAGGACCGCTGACAATCTGCATCGCATCCGCATGGTCGCGTAAACGGCCCACGGCAATGCGGGTGAGTCCTGATGTGCCACCTGGAAACAGGGCCGACTGCCAGCGACACAAACGGTCCAGGTCCAGCGTGGTCTGGCAGTTGTCTACAGCATCCTGCATCACCAGCACCAAGCCCTCCACATCACGGTCATGGCCAGGCGCGTCTGCCAGGCCCAGCCGGTGTGCCACCGAGGACCGCACCGACTCCAGATTAAGCTGTTGCCCCTCTATGGCCGCTGTCGCCAAGGCCTCTTGCACCCACAGCTCTCGTCGCACCTCTTGTGCCTGTCCAAGCCCAATGGCATCCAGCAATCCCAGCAACTTGCCTTGCGCCAGCCGCGCCAAGTCGAGGCTGGGCGCAAGAGTGGGCGCATCAAACGTCAGCGCGGGCCAGGCGGCGTGCTGCCAGATGCTGCTGGGTTGGGCTGGAGCTGACTGGGTGGGCATAGAGTGCATTTTAGACAATGCGACTCAAAAAATGAGCCGCATCCTTGAAAATACGGCTCATGGGCTCATCGCCGAGCGTGAGTCAGGTGAAAGATATCAATCGGTTGGCGTCATATTTGGCGTACCAAAGTAGCCTTTATCCCAAGTGATGATTGCGCTCAATGCTCTTATAAGTAGAGCAAATATTATTTGGCCGGCCGGTGCAACGCGCAAATTTTGTTGTTGTCCGGGTCACGCAGGTAGGCCAGGTAGAGCGGGCCGGCGGCGCCTTCGCGCCAGCCCGGCGGGTCTTCGCAGGTGGTGCCACCGTTGGCGACACCGGCGGCATGGAAGGCATTCACTTGTTCGGGGGATGGCGCAGAGAAGCCGATGGTGCTGCCATTGCCATGGGTGGCGGGCTCGCCGTTGATGGGAATGGTGATGGCAAACAGACCCGTGGGGCTGCGGTAGAAATAGCGGCTCTTGTTGGCCACGCCGGGACCCATCCCAAGCGTGCCCAGCAGGGCGTCATAAAACTTTCTGGAAGCCTCAAGGTCACTTACACCGACCATCACATGACTGAACATCGTTTTTCTCCTTTAGGGTTTCGTTAAGTGCCAATTTGAACCATGGCGATGGTCATTTAATCCGGGATGTTGGGTTCGACCAATATCGCCAATTGGGCCAGTGACTCTTGCCAGCCCAGGTAACACATTTCCACCGGAATGGCTGCGGGGATACCTTCCTGCACGATATGCAGTTCGGTGCCGCAGGCGACTGGATTGAGGGTGACCGTTGTCTTCATCGTGCCAGGTAGGTTGGCGTCGTCAAACTTGTCCGTGTAGCAAATCTTTGAAGCGGGCACGAGTTCCAGGTACTCACCGCCAAAGCTGTGGCCGTTGCCAGTGCCGAAATTGGTGAACGACATTTTGAAGGTTCCGCCAACCTGGGCTTCCATGTGGTGAACCCTACAGGTGAATCCATAGGGCGGCAGCCACTTGGCCAAGGCCTCGGGCTCCAAAAAGGCCCGGTAAACACGCTCAGGTGGGGCACGCAGCACACGGTGCAGTTTGACGGTGTTGGTGGACATGTTTTTCCTTTCGGTCTGAGCTGTTGCAACGCTTTGCATGGAGGGTTTGTGTTGGTACCAGCATTGATTGTGGCGGTCAATCGGCCTCAGTGCTGATGCCCGTGTGCACCGTGCACATGGCCGTGCGCCAGCTCTTCGGCAAAAGCCGCGCGCACCTCGGTGACTTTCAGGCTGAAGCGCAGAACCTTGCCCGCCCAAGGGTGGTTGCCGTCCAGCAGCACGGTGTCGCCCTTGATCTTCACCACATGGAACACCTGTTCGCGTCCGTCGGCGGTGCGGCCGGTCAACTGCCCGCCGACTTTCACACCCGGTGGAAAGTCGCGACGCGGCATGGTTTGCGCCAGACTCTCGTCACGCAGGCCAAAACCGTCTTCGGGTTGCAACAGCAGCGTGGTTTGATACCCGGCGGTTTGGCCTGCCAGTGCTTCTTCGATTTTGGGCAGGGTGTTGCCGTAACCGCCATGCAGGTAAGCCATCGGCTCCTTGGCCTCTTCGATCAGTTTGCCTTGAGCGTCCGCTACCTTGTAGCGCAGGGTGACAACAGTGTCTTTGTCGATATTCATGAAGGATGGGCCTTGGGGTTCGGGTGATTAGCAGATTGAACCGGGCAATGGTAATGGCTGGCTGGGGATAATTTCCTCCATGATCACCGTTCATCATCTTGAAACCTCCCGTTCACAGCGCGTTCTGTGGCTGCTTGAAGAACTCGGTGTGCCCTATGGATCTATTTGACGATCTGCCTCCGTCCCCACGGGCGATGCGGCCCTGCTGCAGGCTGTTGAATCCGTCATTCATCAGGCGCCTCTGCGCCGCATGCAGACCCCAGGCGGCTACACCATGTCGGTGGCCACCACCAGTTGCGGCTCGCTGGGCTGGGTGTCCGACCCCCATGGCTACCGCTACGCCGCATTGGACCCGCACACCGGCCAACACTGGCCCGCCATGCCTGCTGGCTTTTTGGAACTGGCTGAAAGGGCCGCGGCGCAGGCGGGTTATGCGGACTTTGTGCCTGACGCGTGCCTGATCAACCAGTACCTGCCCGGTGCCAAGCTGTCGTTGCACCAGGACAAAGACGAGAAAGACCTGCGCGCGCCCATCGTGTCGCTGTCCCTGGGATTGAGCGCAGTGTTCTTGTTCGGTACCCCCAGCCGCAAGAACAGACCACAACGCTACCGGCTGGTGCATGGAGACGTGGTGGTGTGGGGCGGCCCCTCGCGCTTGGCGTACCACGGCGTGCTGCCGCTGGCTGATGGAGCACATGCGCTGCTGGGGCGCCAACGCATCAATGTGACCTTTCGGCGGGCCCAAGCGGGCTAGGATTTAATGCATGAAATAGTCCTCCAGTTCATATAGGATGTGCGCAAATAGCTATGAATCGAGGAGCGTATGTATCGCGCTATCCGTCAGGTGACCCATTGCGCAACCCGAGATTGCCGCCCACAGCGCTCGGTGTGATGTATCGATGCCGGATTGGACGCTAAACCCAATCAGAAATAAGCTATAAAAGTGACCGAAAAATATTATCTAATATGTTGATATATAAAGAATTACGGCATAAAACACCATAATGAACTAATATACCGAAATGCTAGAAATCAGCCCCGCCATTGCCCGCCAGTACATTGATGCTGTCGCCACATTTGAGGCTTTGGAAGAGGCCCAGGAAGATGCCGCCAAAGTGCGCGGCGGCATGTACTGGCATGCAGGGCCACCAACGTCACCTGAGTCCAAATACCTGGTGCGCACCACACCTGCCGGGACTGAAACCAGCTTGGGAACCCGCACACCCGAGACCGAAGCCATTTATAAGCGCTTCGTCCACCGCAAACGCGAAAGCACAGAGCGCGTGTCTGGCCTCAAAGCCGCCCTGGCGCAACACCAGCGCCTGAACCGCGCCCTGCGGGTAGGCCGGGTCGACCCTTTGGTGGTGGCGTTGCTGGGCCGCTTGGCCAGCACCCAACTGAGCCCGCACTTCCGGGTGGTGGGCACCCACGCGCTATACGCTTATGAGGCCACTGCCGGAGTGCGGCTGGACTCGGACACGCTGGCCACCCGCGACATGGACCTGCTGTGGGACACCCGCAAACGCATCCTCTTTTCTACCCAGCTTGCTAAGGTAGACAGTTCCATGTTGGGCGTGTTGAAGAAGGTGGACAGCAGTTTTCGCATCCGCAAGAGTCAAAAATACACCGCCGTCAACAAAGACGGCTTTGAGGTGGACATCATCCGCCGTGAGCGCGCGGGCGATGACCCGCACCCCATCAAGCTCAGTGACGAGGATGAGGACTTTTGGGTGGTGCAGGCGCGTCGCGCCAACGTGCTGTTGGACTCGCACGGTTTTTCCGCCGTCATCGTGGCCACCAACGGCACCATGGCGCGCATGAACACCGTGCACCCCGCCACTTTTGTCGCATTCAAGCGCTGGCTGGCCAATCAAACCGACCGTGATGCCCTCAAACGCCGCAGGGATGTGCTGCAGGCGGACGCGGTGCAGCAACTGCTGGACACGTATTTGCCGCAGGTTTGATGCTGCAGCCTCATTGGCCTCTAGCCCAGTAACAATGTACTCAAGAAGCTACCAATTTAATAGTAATTTGGTGAATCAATTCAAGGCTTTGCCCACCCGTGGCAAGTTAATGGGGTGATCAGCTTCCAAACCTACGCCCAAACTCGCCTTCTCCTCCCACCCCAATCACCAACCGGTGCGTGGCCCGGGTGGCCGCCACATAAAACACCCTGGCCGCTTCCTTCTCGTCCTCACCCGGCGCTGGCATGTGCCCTACGCCGGGTAGCGCCACCACAGCGAACTCCAGGCCCTTGCTGGAGTGCATGGTCATGACCTTGATCTTGTCGCTCAAAGGGTCAAAGTCGCCAGGGCTGCGGCGCATTTCCAACGGGAGCTGGCGCTGGTGCAACACCTGTGCGCACAGGTCGCGCGTCGCGTGGTCCGCGCACAACACGGCCATGTCACCCCAGGCGTATCCCTCCAGGTGGGTAGCGCTCAGGTGATCAGCCATGGCAAAGGCTTCTTCACGCAAGGTGGGCAGGCGGATGATCAGCGGGGCTTCACCCTCACGCCCGCAGCTGATAGGCTTGACCAGAGGGATGCCGTCTTCATCCATGTCGTCTGCAGTCAGCAGGTCAGCGGCAATCAGGCTGGCCGTTTGCAGGATTTGTTGGGTGTTGCGGTAGTTGATTTTCAGGATGGTGGTGCGGCCTTGGGCCTGGATACCCAAACTCTTGAAGCTGAACTTCTTGCGGCTGCGGCCTGTGTGGCTGCGTTCATAAATGCTTTGGGCGTCGTCAAACAGCACCAGCAGGCTGTTGGTGGCAGGGTCGACCATCTGCGTCACCAGCTTGAGCCATTCAGGCGCAAAGTCGTGACCTTCGTCGATCAGCACGGCCTGGTATTGGCCACTGGGAATCTGGCTGCGCTCCACACCCTGAATGACGCGCTGCACCATGTCCTCCATCTTCAAGTCGACCGGCAGGCTGTTGGCGGGCAGGGTTTGCCCAAACGCCACCAATTGGTCGCGGCACCATTTGTGAAAGTGCCGCACGTGCACCCGATCCGCCAGTCCCTTGGCATCCATCGTGCTGTGCAATTTCACGCCCAGCGGTTCGTTAAAACACAGGATCAGGATGGGTTTGCTGCTGGCGGTGCTGGCCTTGGCAAGGTATTGGGCGCGGTAACCCAAAATCATGGTTTTGCCTGAGCCGGCCACGCCGTGGATGACGCGGTGACCGTCTCCCAGGCTGCGCGCCAGTTGCTCCTGCTGCAGGTCCATCACGTGCATGATGCTGGGCAGGTCGGCCTCGGCATCACTGTCATCAAACAAGCCGCCCTGAGCGGGCACACGCACTTCGGGGAACATGATCCAGCGCACGCGGTCCAGCATGGGCAGGCTCATCACACCGCGCATTAGGTAGGGGAACATGCCCCACAGGCGGCTTTGCAAGTCCTCGGCCTCGACAGACTCCAGCATCTCGTCTTTGCACACCACGCGCTGGGGCTCGATGGCGTGGTGCAGCTCAGCCGCTTTGAACTGTTGGCGGGTGATGTTGGGCAGCACCACGCCGTAGCTCCACGGAAAGGCCAGGTTACCCGCGTGGGGGCCGTCGGCTTGCGTGAGTTGCGGGTCGCGTTTGAGGGCATCCACCACCTGATGGGCATATTGGCGGGCTTGCTCCAGCGGGTTGATCACGGTTTTGGGCACGCCATCGGGCAGGATGGTCCAGCTTTGTTTGTCGGCTTGGACGATGGTGGCTAATTTCCAGTCTTTGACTTCGAGCACCAGCAGACCACGGCGCGGGTGCATCACGACAAAATCCGGGTGGGCGTGGGTGGGTCCAACCGGCACGTCGTACCACAGCAGGTAGTCGTCGTCGAGCTTTTGCTCCAGGCGCTCGGTCAAGCGGCGCTCGCCGCTGGTCATGCGTGACACGCAGGCGCTCAAGGCCGGTATCAAAGTCGCCATGGATGTTTCTCGTTCCTGATTTATTAGACTGCTGATAGGTCAGCAACGCCCGTCGTTATGGGTTTGAGTGCTATTTTTTATTGGTGAAAAATAGCGACAAGCCCACCGCAATCAAAA